>JAKSCY010000176.1 GCA_022360355.1 Chlorobiales bacterium | reverse complement strand
TTAGGCTAAAATAATTAGATCAGATAACAACGCAAGGAAAGTATTAGCTCTCAGTTCTCCCCGATAGTGCATTTCCAGGGAAAGGTGTGTTTTCCAACTAAATTCTGTATCGTGATTTGACTCACGGTTGATGGTTTTTGTGTAGTTAAAATGAGCTACAGATCAACGTTCTTCCTTCTTGACGATCTTGTACAAGTTGGATAATTTGTAAATTCAATTCATATCACGCCTAATTATTTGAGAGGAATATTATGCTAAGCCGCAATGCAGTCCAATTTTTGATAGTAACAACTGTTTTATTACTTGCCTTTTCATATGTAGCTGCAGAAGAAACTGTTGAACGAGGTAATCGAATATCCATTGAAATACACGCTTTCAAGGATGGGACCTTCAGATTTGCTCCGGCGAAAAGGATTTCAAGAGATTATGGTCCTTCAGATGAGCGGCGTTTTGATTCTGCGACATTGTTAAGGGCGATGCCGTGGACGGCCGGAACAAAGAAGATCGTGGTCAATTTTACTGAATTCTCGCTGAAATTCAGAAAATCAGTATTGAAAATAGTTCGAAAGTACGTGATTCAACGCAGAGGTAACAAAAACGTTCCCAAGTTCAAGCTAACGAAGAATAAAGATCTGGTCAGGCCGATAACTGATTTCAACAATCCCGCAGAGTTCTACAACCAATTCGCCTATGACGATAAGAACAATGTTGTCATGACGGATGACGATCAGTTCTTTAAATCGCCGAATGGTATTTTTTTCAATCCAAATCAAGTGGGAATAACGAGGATTTGGGGATCGGCAGCCTATTTACAGAAAGGTAACAGATTTGTAGGCACATATCTGATTGAAGATGTAGAAGTGTATTTGCGTTCAGATTTCTTCATGCTTCCAGCATTTACCCAGCGATTGATCTTGACTGGTCTGTTTAAATTTGCACTTGGTTATCAAAAATCGATGACAACACACGATATCCTTTCTGATAACAGGCAACACGTTTCTGAAGCCAGCTTTGAAGACAAGAATAGCGACGTCTGGCAGAAAATGGCCCATCTCTGGGACGATTTTTATTACGCGGATAAACTCATAGGTCCGGAGGCAGCAGCATTTCATTCAAAGGCAAAAGTGTTGCCATTTGAGGGTGCGGTTATTGATCTGGCTGATTATGAGGTTCCGGATACTGCAGAGAGCAATCCCCGACCTACGGATAATTCGCAGTCGGTTTTCGTCACAAATCTGAAAGGATTTGATGGGAAAAAGGTTTTCTCAGCTCAACTGACGGCTCTATACAAAGATCAGAATAGTAATGAGGTTCAGAAAAAAATCATTACGCTCAAAGGCAACGCATACGACTATCCGAAAGCTCTTAGCGTTAATGGTAAACCGACAAACTGGTTCCCGACGATTTTTTTCAACCATGTAGTAATCGGTAACCAGGGAGAACTCAACACAATCAACAACGCAATAAAAGCAAATGGTTCACCGATGACAATAATGGGTGTGAATTTTGACAAAGCTCTTAAGGTGGAAGTGAAGTTCACGGGCTATTTGCAGGAAGACAGTAAAAAGAAGAATAAGAAGGTTGTTTATTATTTTGTAAATTCAAAACAGTAATCCGTGAATCGATCGTTTTCGATCCACAAAATATAGACACCATATTTTCCCGACGCACAACTTGTAGCCTCTTCCATAGTCTACTATTGAAGATGTTGGGTGCTCATTGCCGCTAATCTATTGATTTTTAAGCGGTTATGTGCG
>JAKSCY010000192.1 GCA_022360355.1 Chlorobiales bacterium | reverse complement strand
GGGATATTCGGCGTTCTTTTTTTGGGTTTTTGCCTGCCGATAAGTAAAATAATGAAGAGTGAGACCGCCCCCACTTTTTTCTTCAGAATGATTTGCGCCTGACTATGTCCCGTATATTTCAAGCACTGCTGATTGTCGCTATTTTATTTTTTGGGATCTGGATTGGTTATATGGTCCGTACAGATGCTTCGGGTCCGGTTTTTGGTCAGCAGAAAAAAATGCTTGAGGTGATGGGCATGATTTCTGCCTTGTATGTTGACGAAGTTGATGGTCAGGCCGTGGTTGACTCGGGTATCGAGGGTATGACGCAGGCTCTTGATCCGCATACGACATATCTGAAGGCCGATCAGGTTGGTTTTTCCAACTCGGAATTTCAGGGTAATTTTGAAGGTATAGGCATCGAATTTGATATTGTGCATGATACTCTCCTGGTTGTGACTCCTTTTGCCGGCGGACCAAGTGAATCAGCCGGAGTTATGGCAGGGGACAGGATCATTGCTATCGATACACTCTCCGCTGTTGGCCTGTCCCCGATGGATGTGCTCAACAGGCTTCGTGGCAAGAAAGGATCGATAGTAACCCTCAGGATTTACAGGCCTTACACATCGAAAACATTTACTGTCGACATCGTTCGGGACAAGATTCCGACCTACAGTGTTGACGCCTTTTTTATGCTCGATCAGGTAACCGGTTATATCCGGATGAGCAGGTTTGTTGCTACCACGGCAAGTGAGTTCAGGAACGCCATGGGAGAGCTGCTGGGCCTGGGTATGCAGAGGCTCATTATTGATATCAGGGGTAATCCGGGGGGGTATCTCGATCAGGCTGTGGAAATTGCCGACGAGTTTCTTCAGGAGGGAAAGATGATTGTTTATACGAAGAGCCGGAATGGCGGCCCTGATGAAATGCAGTACAGGGCGAAATCGGGAGGGGTTTTTGAGGAAGAAAGGAAAGTTATGGTCCTTGTTGACAGGGGCAGTGCATCTGCGGCTGAAATACTTGCCGGTGCGTTACAGGACAACGGAAGGGCAATGATCGCCGGGGAACTGACTTTCGGCAAGGGGCTCGTGCAGCGTCAGTTTGATCTGGATGACGGTTCAGCCTTGCGGTTGACGGTTGCAAGGTATTTCACCCCGTCGGGCAGGAGGATACAGCGGGATTTCAGTCCGGGCAGTGAGGGAAGGGAAGAGTATTATCAGGAGGGTGCGGAAGGCAGAGAGGGAGAGAAACTCTTTAAGGAAAGCGGTAGTTTAGAGGTTGAGAGTGGTATCGAAGGTATAACGGTGTACAGGCCGTCCCCCGACCTGTTTACAACTTCCGGCGGTATCGTGCCTGATTTCTGGATTGTCGAGCGTGCCGTTGATGATTTTTACAGCAGATTGATGACACAGGGGGTTTTTGATGAAGCGGCACTGAACGTCATCGATGATCCATCAAGTTCTGTGAGGCGGTTCAGCGAGGATCTTCAGGGTTTTATCACTGAGTATTCGGAAGATGAGAAGACTGAACAATATTTGCGGGAAATCTGCAAAGAAAAAGATATTGCATTTGATGAGGCGGTATTCGGCCGTGAAAAGAAAGATATACTCACCATTGTAAAGTCGCGCATCGCGCGTCAGCTTTTCGGGATAGAAGCCCAGATCAGGGTTCTTGCTGAAGAGTCGGACAAGATGCTGCAGTTTGCCCGTGACTATATCCGCCGTGATGCGGCATAATAACCGTGATGTGTTCTCCGTCC
>JAKSCY010000262.1 GCA_022360355.1 Chlorobiales bacterium | reverse complement strand
TTCCGCAACTTCTGCCGTGAAACTGTTTCCATCCGGAAGATCATCGTCGGAAACATTTGCGGCATAAAGAACAGGTTTGGCCGATAACAGGAAAAATTGTTTTCCCAGTGTTTTTTCCTCTTCGGTTTCCATCAGGCTGCGAGCAGGGATGCCGTCGCCAAGGCCGGTGATAATCTTTTCGGCGAGACCGACTGCCGGTAAGAGTTCCTTTTCCTTTTTTGCGTTCTTCTTCAGTTTTTCCAGTCTTTTTTCCATGCTGTCGAGGTCTGCAAGCATCAGCTCGGTCTCGATCGTCCCGATATCATCAGCCGGATCGACCTTTCCATGGACATGGACCACGTCGGTATCCTCGAAGCAGCGTACGACATGAACTATGGCGTCAACCTCTCTGATGTGCGAAAGAAACTGGTTGCCGAGACCTTCGCCTTTGCTTGCTCCACGCACAAGACCTGCAATATCGACAAGTTCGATGGTTGCGGGAATGATAGTTGGTGTTCTGACGATGTCCGCCAGCTTTTGCAGCCTGCCATCCGGGACAAGCACCATACCGACGTTGGGATCGATCGTGCAGAACGGATAGTTTTCAGCTTCAGCCTGTTTTGCCGTTATGGCATTGAAAAGGGTTGATTTTCCGACATTGGGCAACCCGACGATTCCGCAACGTAGAGCCATAGATAGATGAGTAGATGAGAAATTATATGTGCAGAGCACGCAGTCATGAAGAATATATGCATTTGAAGAAATCACTATATTTGCAAAAAGCAAAATTTTTTTATAGAATAGCAGGCTAACTTAAAATGTTATAGGTATCGGCTATCGGTAGCGGAACCAAAATAATCATAGCTATAGACGGTCCGGCTGCTTCAGGTAAAAGCACCACGGCACGCCTGTTGGCAGGAAAACTGGGATATACTTATATCGACACGGGAGCAATGTACCGGTCTGTTACGCTTAAAGCGCTTGAGGCAGGTTTGCTGGAACGTCTTCACGAAAGCCCGGATGAAGTTGAGTCTCTGCTTCACAAGGTCGACATTGTCTTCAAAGGAGGGCGTGTTTTTCTGGACGGCCGGGATGTTACTGCCGATATAAGGGACAACAGGATTTCACGTCATGTGAGCTTTATCAGTTCTTTGAAACCGGTCCGGGACAGGCTCAAACAAATGCAAAGAGCGATGGGAAGCGGACGCGGCGTGGTTATGGATGGCAGAGACATCGGTACCGTCATATTTCCCGATGCCGAGTTGAAGATTTTTCTGATAGCCGACGCTTCCGAAAGGGCACGGCGCCGGTACGCTGAGCTTCTTCAAAAAAACGGCGATGGCGGCAGTACCGTACCGTCGGTCGAAGAACTTGAGCAGGAGATCATGCAGCGCGACAAAGATGATGCGGCCCGCACGCATGCGCCACTGAAAAAACATGAAGACGCGGTAGAGGTTGACACATCCGGCCTTACTATTGATGAGCAGGTGTCACTGGTATATAATCTTGCAATGGAAAAAACAGCCGTTTAAACGGTTGCGTAATCGTTAACCATAAAATCCTTTCGCTGGAATCTCTCGCGGTGAAAGGCAAAAATCACAAGAGAGGAAGGAAACAATTAATGTCAGAAACGCAAACAATCGAACAACAGAAGGGAACGGAATCAGATCCTAAAAACCATCGTGTAAAATTTTTCGCGAACTACGAGCCTTCAGAACTTGATCAGATGGAGCAGCTCTATTCGAGCACGCTTAACGAAATTACAGAAGAAGAAATCGTTAAAGGTACTATCGTCGCCATTTCGAACAAGGACGTGACCATTGATGTGGGTTTCAAATCCGAAGGTATCGTATCGAAACTCGAGTTCAAGGATGAGGAAGAACTGGAAGTCGGCGACGAGGTTGAAGTGTATCTCGAAAACATCGAGGATAAAATGGGACAGCTTATTCTCTCGAAGAGAAAAGCTGACGTTCTCAGGATCTGGGATAAGATCTACGATTCCATCGAGAACGACACCATTATAAACGGAAAGATTATCAACCGTGTAAAGGGCGGTATGACCGTTTCACTTTCCGGGGTCGAAGCATTTCTTCCGGGATCGCAGATCGATGTCAAGCCGGTCCGCGACTTCGACGCGCTTGTCGGGCAGACAATGGACTTCAGGGTTGTCAAGATCAATCCTGTTACGCAGAATATTGTCGTCAGTCACAAGGTTATTCTCGAAGAAGAGTACGCAGCGAAACGTGAGGAGATGCTGGCCAATATCAAGGTTGGTATGGTTCTCGAGGGGACGGTCAAGAATATCACCGATTTTGGTATCTTCGTCGATCTCGGAGGCCTTGACGGTCTTGTTCATATTACCGATATCACCTGGGGCAGGATCAATCATCCTTCTGAAGTTGTCGAACTTGATCAGCCGATCAAGGTCGTTGTTGTCGGTTTTGACGAAGAGACCAAACGAGTTTCTCTTGGCATGAAGCAGCTTGAAGCTCATCCATGGGAAAATATCGAGATTAAATATCCTGTAGGCACCAAGACAAACGGCCGTGTTGTTTCCATTACGGATTACGGCGCATTTGTCGAGATTGAAAAGGGCATTGAGGGGCTTGTCCATATTTCTGAAATGAGCTGGACACAGCACATAAAGCATCCGAGTCAGTTTGTATCTCTCGGTCAGGATGTTGAATGTGTTATCCTCAACATCGATAAAGAGCACACAAAGCTCTCGCTTTCCATGAAACGGGTTGCCGAAGACCCCTGGATCGCTCTTTCAGAGAAGTACATCGAAGGTTCTCTGCACAAGGGTACAGTCAGCAATATTACCGATTTCGGTGTATTTGTTGAGCTTGAACCCGGAGTGGATGGCCTTGTACACATTTCCGATCTTTCCTGGACCAAGAAGATCCGCCATCCCAGTGAGCTGGTTAAGAAAAATCAGGAGCTTGAGGTTAAAGTGCTGAAGTTTGATGTTAATGCTCGCCGTATAGCACTCGGGCACAAGCAGATCAATCCTGATCCGTGGGATGAGTTTGAGCAGAAGTACGCTGTTGGTTCGGAATGTGTGGGAAAAATATCACAGATCATAGAAAAAGGTGTGATTGTTATCCTCCCGGGCGACGTAGACGGGTTTGTTCCGGTATCGCATCTTCTCCAGGGAGGAGTGAAGGACATTAATGCATCCTTCAAAGTAGAAGATGATCTTCCGTTGCGCGTTATTGAGTTCGACAAGGAAAACAAGCGAATCATTCTGTCCGCGCTCGAGTATTTCAAGGACAAGAGCAAGGAGGAAATTGAGGAATATCTTCAGGCTCACCCGAACGAAAAGAAAGAGATCGAGGATGCCAGCGCCGAGCTTGAATCCCAGCCCAAGTCCGAGGACAAGGAAGAGGGCGAGTAAAGCACGTGCATTTCACATTGAGCAGAAAGAGGCTTCTTCCGTTTTTCCGGAAGAGGCCTTTTTGCCTTAATACCCAAAGCTTTTGAGCATCCCTTTTTTCTTTCTCCAGTCCGGCCTGACTTTCACAAACAGCTCAAGAAATACGGGGCGATCGAGGAACTCTTCGATGTCCTTTCTTGCAGCCGTGCCGAGTTTTTTCAAAGCGGCGCCTTTCCTCCCGATAAGTATATGCTTCTGGGAATCGCGCTCGACGATGATTGAGCAACGGATCACATCTTTTTTTGAGGGATTGCTTTCATGCTGTTCTTTAAACTCGTCAATAACTACTTCGGTTGAGTAGGGTATCTCCTGTTCATAGTGAAGAAAAATTTTCTCCCGGACAATCTCGCTCACGAAAAAACGTTCGGGGGCCGTGCTGAGAATGTCTTCCGGGTAGAGAGGCTCCGACAGGGGGAGAAATGGAAGCAGGGCGTCAACGAGGCCATCCGTTCCAGTACCCTGTAATGCGGAGATCGCCAGCACCTTTTCGGGTTTCCAGCGCTTCCGGATAACCTGCAACGCCTCTTCCTGCTCTTCTTTTTTCAGGAAATCCGCCTTGTTCAGTACAACGACCACCGGTTTTTGTATTTTATCCAGCCATTGCAGGAAAAGCAGGTCAGTGAATTTCCGGTCAAACAAGTCCGCCTTTTTAGAGGCAGGAATCATGGCTACGATTACATCCGCTTCCTTCAGGGTTACACGTGTGGTCTTCAACATCGATTCATGTAATTCCTGCACCGGATCCATAATACCGGGCGTATCGAGAAAGATTATCTGGCAGTGATCATTATGGTAAATCCCGGTTATTTTTTTTCTTGTGGTCTGCGGCTTGGGTGTTACAATAGAGAGTTTATGACTGAGAAGCTTGTTGACCAGGGTTGATTTTCCCGCGTTTGGCGGACCGACGATAGCTGCATATCCGCAGGCAAAGGCTGTTTCGTTGGACATGAATAATGGTTTAGGCTCTTACGGATTGTTTGTACTATACTAAATTTTATGGTAACAGGTGACGGGAGGCTTTTATTTTTTAACTGGAAGAAGGATACAGGGCTTTCTTGACTTTTTATTTTTGAATTTTGATCAGAGGAAGAAATGGTAAACCGTTACAACAAGATGGATATATGGCTGTTTGGGTTTATGGCAGGTCTTATAGGCTTTGGTCTGCTTGCCATATACAGTGCCAGTAACGGGGTGGGAGCAATCGACCTGTTCTACAAACAGCTTGCATGGTTTGGTATCGGCCTGATCGTTATGGCTGTTATATATTATACCGATTACAGGAAAATAATGGAGTATTCCTATGGTTTATATGTTGCCGGTTTATTTCTTCTTGTAGTGGTTTTGTTTTTCGGAACAAAAGTTTCAGGTGCAACCAGTTGGCTGCGCATAGGTTTCATCGGTATACAGCCTTCAGAGATAGCAAAGGTTACCACTATTCTTGCTCTTGCGAGATATCTTTCCAGCGATAATACGGATATTACATCCCGTAACGATGTGCTTCTTGCGATTCTAATAGCTGTCATACCGGCAGGCCTGGTTATGCTTCAGCCTGATATGGGGACAACGCTGACCTATCTTTCTTTTATCTTTCCGGTAATGATCATGGCAGGGTTCAATGTTTATTATCTGCTGCTCATGGTAGTTCCTTTTCTGCTTACCGTTACAGGCTTTTTTAATATATATCTGTTGATAGTATTCACTGTTCTTGTTTTTGCAGCTCTGATTGTTATGCGCAAGGGCTTTCGTTTCTCTCAGCTTATCGTATCGCTTGCCGGCTTTGCCGGCGGTCTGTTCACTTTCCGTTTTGCAGCGGATATACTGCAGCCACACCAGATGAAGCGTATCCAGACCTTTCTGGACCCCATGTCGGATCCGCAAGGGGCCGGTTACAATGCCCTGCAGGCAAAAATTGCCATCGGGTCCGGAGGAATATTCGGAAAAGGGTTTCTGGAAGGCACACAGACACAACTGCGTTTTATTCCTGCCCAGTGGACCGACTTTATTTTTTGCGTTATCGGTGAAGAGATGGGGCTCATCGGCAGCATGATTCTTCTCAGCCTTTTCCTGGCTCTTTTCCTGAGAATGCTCTGGCTTGTGAGTGTTATCAAAAACAAGTTCGTGGAGTTGACGCTTGTCGGATTTGTTTCTCTCTGGCTGGTTCATGTCATGATAAATGTCGGGATGACCATCGGGCTTTTTCCCGTTATCGGTGTTCCGCTTCCATTTCTGTCTTATGGCGGATCATCCTTGCTTGGCAACATGCTGATGGTGGCTCTTGCGCTCAACTTTTTCAGAAACAAGAGAAATCTGGGATATTGACAAAGTCAAAAAGAGAGCAGAAATAATAGATACGGCGAATAGGTGAGAACAAGGCGGCTCATCCGGGCCGCCTTGCGATGTATCGGAAAGAAAAACCGCTAAAGGTGAAAAGCTTACTTGATTTTGTAGACAAACCGTTTACCGCCCTTGCCTGCCGGGATGCGATCAATTTCACTGTCCGCTATGCCATATTTGTTGAACCAGAGGCTTACGGCAGTTCCCTTTGTATTGAGGGCATCTGCAATGTCTTTGGGTTTAAACTCCCTGTCGGGATTGGAACGGAGAAGCTCCTTGATTGCTGTGCCGAGCTGACCCCTGCCGTACTTGGTATATCCGCCTTTGGCAGTTGTTGCTTCCGTTGCTGATTCAAGCTTTGAAAGGTTTTGGTCAAGTTTTTTTATCACAACAGCAAGCTCGTTCTCAATAGGACGGATTTTTTCATCGTATTCGTTTTGTATCTGTGCTATGGTGTCCTGTAATTCTTTTTTCTTTTCGACAAGAGACTGAAACTGATCAATTTTCTGAATAAAAAGATCATATTTGTCCGGGGCTGATACATCTCTTTTTTGCATGTTCATCGCATATATGTTTTTATTGTTCTTACTCTTACTGCATGCCAAACTACACTAATATAAAAGAAACGATATCTGTATACAATACATTTATTATTTTTTATCGGCAAACATGTT
>JAKSCY010000180.1 GCA_022360355.1 Chlorobiales bacterium | reverse complement strand
GACATGTTTGGTAGAATCCGTGACTTTTTGCTTTATTTGGTCATGTCAAAAACCTTTCTATCAATTACAGGATTCGTCATTCTGTCTTTTCTTTGCGCTGCAAGCTACGTCTGGTTTGACAAGCTTCCGATCGACTTTTTCCTTGACTACAAGGGAACTGTTTTTCACCAGACATTCGAGCAGATCACAAAGTTTGGAGAATCACAATGGTACCTTGCGGGAGGACTGCTTTTATGGCTTTTTTACAGAAAAAAAGATTCCTGGAAAGCCTTAGGAGGACTGCTGCTGTTCACCTCGGTTGCGATATCCGGCATTGCCGCAAACATTCTCAAAATCATCCTGGGCAGAGCACGCCCGCGTCTCTATATCCATGAACAGATCTACGGCTTCGACTTTTTTCACATAGATTATTCCTGGCTTTCTTTTCCTTCGGGACATGCCGCAACAGCCTTCGGGGCGGCGTCGGTCCTGGCGCTGCTCTACCCACGATACAAAGTCCCCTTGTATGCAGCAGGAACTCTCGTAGCACTGAGCCGTATTGTTCTTACCCAGCATTATCCGAGCGATGTTATTGCAGGTTCTGTGCTCGGCTACTGTACAACGTTGTTTCTTTACCATCAGATCTTCAGGGAGAAAATGCATGGCCGGTCAAGCTGAAAAACAGAAGCTTCAGTGGCACTACGCCGTGCTTGCCTTTCTGATCTTTATCAGTTTTTTTGCCGGGCTGGGCTCAGTACCGCTTTTTGACGTCGATGAAGGGGCGTTCAGTGAGGCAACACGCGAAATGCTCGAAAGTGGAAACTACCTCACAACCTATCTTAACGGCGAGCCTCGTTTTGATAAACCGATACTGATCTACTGGCTGCAGGCATTGAGCGTAAAGCTCTTCGGCCTGAACGAATTCGGACTTCGCCTGCCCTCAGCCCTTGCATCGGCAATATGGGCTGTAGTTCTCTATCTCTTTGTACGAAAAATGTTCGACCTGCGTACAGCTTTTATAAGCACCGCCCTGATGATACTCTCGTTGCAAGTCACCATTATCGGAAAAGCAGCCATCGCCGACGCACTGCTCAACTGCACGCTTGCCATCAGCATGTTCGCCGTCTTCCTGTACTATAAGAAACGACGGCATGCATACATCCTGCTTGCATTTGCGGCAATCGGCCTCGGCACACTCACAAAAGGACCCGTAGCCATACTGATCCCTTTTGCTGTCTCTTTTATTTTTTTCCTGTTTAAGCGCGATGTTCACACCTGGATAAAAGCAGTTTTCAACCCGGCGGGAATAGCCATCTTTGCACTGATCGTCCTGCCATGGTACACCCTTGAATACCTCGACCAGGGAATGGCATTCATTGAAGGCTTCTTTTTCAAACACAATATCGGCAGATTCAGTAGTCCGATGGAAAAGCACGGCGGCTCACTCTGGTATTACATTCCCGTTCTGCTTCTGGGCATCTCACCTTCTACGGCGCTGCTTGTCCCGGCCTTCCGAAGAATACGGCCCCTGATTGCAGATCCCCTGAGCGGTTATCTGCTGACATGGTTCGGTTTTGTTTTTATCTTTTTCTCACTTTCCGGAACAAAGCTGCCTCACTATATTATCTACGGTTACACCCCCCTGTTCATTCTTATGGCCCGGGCTCTGCCGTTTCTGCGTCACTCTTTCCTGATAAACCTCTGGCCTGCCACCGTCCTTCTGCTGCTCGCTGCCGCACCCGTTCTTATCCGGCACATCCGTACAGGCATAAACGATCCCTATATTGCGGCTCTTCTTGAAAGCGGAATAACTCTTATGGAAACCTCCGGTCACACGCTTATTCTTTCAGTTGCGGCCGCCGTCATCATCGGGATCTCATTTGTTCCCCGCTTGTCGGTTCCGAAGCGCTTTATTGCAGGGGGGGTTATCTTCTGTCTGACCATCAATCTCCATATCATGCCCCTTGCCGCCATGATCATGCAGGAACCGGTAAAGGAAGCCGCACTTATCGCAAAGAAGAAGGGATACAAAATTGTCATGTGGAAAATCAACAACCCCTCTTTTTTAGTATATTCCGAAACCTTGGCGGAGAGACGGAAACCCGAGCCCGGTGAAATTGTCCTGACGAACGTCACACACCTTGAAAAGCTCCGGGACCCGATCATCCTGTATGAAAAAAACGGCATTGTTTTAGCGAAACTTCCTGCCCCTGCCACTCAGGGAGAGATGCAGACAGGTCAATAAACCCTGCTTTATGAAACTTTCGGTTGTCATACCGTTAATGAACGAGGAAGAGAGCATCAAACCGCTCTTCGAAGCACTCAAATCAGCATTATCCGGTATTGAACACGAAATAATCATTGTCGATGACGGCTCAACCGACGCTACCGTATCGACCGCCAAAAAATATGCTCCCGGGAACACGAAAATTCTGATTTTCAACAAAAACTACGGCCAGACAACCGCTCTTGCGGCAGGTATAGACCATGCCGGAGGAGAACTGATCGCAACCATGGACGGCGACCTCCAGAATGATCCTGCCGACATTCCCGCCATGATCGAATACCTTGTAGAAAACGATCTCGATGTGGTTGCAGGCAGAAGAGCCGGCCGAAAAGACGGCATGTTTCTTCGAAAAATCCCGAGCAGAATCGCCAATGTCCTGATCAGAACCATGACGGACGTTCATATCCGGGATTACGGCTGTACGCTCAAGGTTTTCAAAAAAGATGTCGCCAAAAATCTGGGGCTTTACGGCGAACTCCACCGTTTCATCCCGGTTCTTGTTCAGCTTTACGGCGCACGAATGGCTGAAATGGATGTCAGGCATAACCCGAGGAAATACGGCGTATCAAAATACGGTATCGGCAGAACTTTCAAGGTACTGAGTGATCTGCTTTTTATGGTCTTTTTCCAGAAATACGGGCAGAAACCCATGCACCTTTTCGGAACACTTGGTTTTCTTGCTTTTTTCCTGGGCATTGCGATCAATCTTTACCTGCTCATTGTAAAACTCACCGGACAGGAAATAGGAGGACGCCCCCTGTTGATGCTCGGGGTGATTCTGACATTTACCGGCATCCAGTTGATCACCACAGGATTCATCGCAGAGTTTATCATGAGAACCTACTACGAATCCCAGAACAAGAAACCATACATCGTTAGAGAGATCGTTGGCAAAAAAGAGCATCAGTAAGAAAAAGCTTGCCAGGACAATCATCCAGGTTCTCATATCATTTACTGCCCTGTATATAGTCCTGGTAAAAACCGATACAGAAAAACTTCTGGAAATCATCAGTGCGGCCAACCCGTTCTACCTGATGCTCGCTTTCGTGGTCTTCAACATCTCGAAAATTCTCAACGCTCTCAGACTGAACAGGTTTTTCAGGGCAATAGGCTTGCAACTGAAAGAGCTCTACAACATTCAGCTTTACTATCTCGGCATGTTCTACAACATGTTCCTGCCAGGCGGAATCGGCGGAGACGGTTACAAAATCTATATCCTGAAAAAGAACCACAGCATGAAAATGGTTAATGTTTTCAACGCTGTTTTCTGGGACCGTGTTGCAGGAGTCTTTGCACTGGTGTTTCTGACGGCGGTCTTTCTCATACCAAGCACCTTTGCCGCACTCCACAGGGAATATATTCCCGCCACCTACGCAGTTATTGCACTTTCCTATCCGTTGTCATGGCTGCTCACCAGGCTTCTCTACAAACAGTTCAACAGCATATTTCTCGTCACCGCAGGGGAATCCGTACTCATCCAGGCCACCCAGGCGCTCTCTGCATGGTTCATCCTCCTGGCACTTTCCGTACAATCGAACCACATCGACTACCTTGCCATTTTCCTGGTTTCAACCGTCGCCACGGTTTTGCCGAT
>JAKSCY010000300.1 GCA_022360355.1 Chlorobiales bacterium | reverse complement strand
GTCGCCGATGAAGACTACTTTGATTTTTTCATGCCACAACCCTTTTTCGTACAGCGTGAATGCATCGGCAAGGATCTGGCAGGGATGAGACAGGTCCGTAAGCGCGTTGACGACCGGTATCGAGGCATGCTCGGCAAGAGCCTCGATAACCGAATGTTCATGCAGTCTTGCCACAATGGCATCGTTGTAGCGCGAAAGCAGTTGTGCAATGTCTTCGACGGCTTCGCGTGAGTTGATTCCTATGGATTTCCCCTCGAGGTTGATGGCATACCCGCCGAGCTCATGAATTCCTATTTCAAAAGAAACCCTTGTCCTGAGTGATGGTTTGTTGAATATCATGGCAACCGTTTTTCCGGCAACCGGTTGATAGGGCGGAGTGCCGGATGCTTCCCCACGCTGTTTTTTTATGAACAGGGAGAAGTCGAACAGTTCAATGATCTTGCCCGCATCCAGATGGGAAAAGCCGAGAAAATCCCTTTTTCTGATGTGTTTATCCAATAGATATCTCCAATAATGTGTTTAGGGTTCTGAATCCTTTTCCGAGACAAACTGGGTGCCGACACCCTGGTCGGTGAAAATTTCCAGCAGCAGAGAGTGAATGAGCCTGCCGTCGATAAGATGAATCTTCCGGACGCCGCCGTCAAGGGTTTTGTATGCTGAAAGTGCTTTGGGGATCATGCCGCCCGAGATCACTCCGCCCTCTATGAGATCCGCAGCTTCGGCTTTACAGACGCTTTTCAGAATTGTTTCGCCATGATGAACTCCGGCGACGTCACTGACATAGATCAGTTTTTCTGCCTTGAGCGCAATGGCAATAGCGCTGGCGGCGTCATCCGCATTGATATTGTAGACATTGCCTTCATCGTCGAATCCTATGGGAGCGATAACCGGTATAAGTTTGGCATGGCAAAGCAGGTCGAGATAGGCTTTGTTGATCCTGGTGATTTCACCGACAAGGCCGAGATGAGCAGCGTCCCGGCAGGGAAGAGCCTTGATTGTGTTGGCGTCAAGGCCGCTGACACCGACAGCTTTTGCCCCGTGCTCACTGATAAGACGGACGATGTCCTGGTTGACTTTGCCTGCAAGGGTCATCTGAACAACCGTGATCATCTCCTTGTCGGTCACTCTCTTGCCGTGGATGAACTGTGTTTCGATGCCCATTTTTTCAGCAGTTCCGGTTATTGCATCGCCTCCGCCGTGAACCAGAACAACGTTGATCCCGACCTTGCGCAGAAGGGTTACATTCTGCGCGAAAGCGTCTTTGAGTACCTCGTCTTTCATGGCAGAGCCGCCGTATTTGATGACAAATGTCTTGTCCTCAAATTTCCGGATATAGGGGAGGGCTTCGATAAGCACCTGCCCTATGGTGGATTGCGGAGGGTCGTTGTGATAATTCATCATTATCTGTAAATGTTATCTGTTCGTTTCG
>JAKSCY010000689.1 GCA_022360355.1 Chlorobiales bacterium | reverse complement strand
CTCTGCTTTTCAACGGCACCGGCACAGTCAAAACGAATACCGGACACGCAGTGTCACGAGATCGTTGTCGTCGTACTGTCCGAAAATTCCCGAGTCAGACCCTTCGAAGAAGAGCAGCGAGCCCTGGAAAAGCCAGTCATCTGCGAGCTGGTATTCAGCGTATGTCTCAAAACTCCGGCCCTGACCGGTAAAGCCGAGTATGCCCCTTACGCCCATCTCCAGATCATCCTGTAGAAAGGTGTCGTGCACATCGTACGTGATGCCGTGGGCCCATGTGTCGTTGATGAGATATTCGGCCTGTGAGGTCCGGGAAAAAAAATACTGCAGGTTGACATACAGATTGGTCCCGAAGGTACGGTCAATACCGAGCACCCCCTCCATTACCGTTGTCCGTGAAAACCCTGAAAGACTATCACCCTTCGTCATCACCGGCAGGTCCGGCTTGACCGCCAGCTCGCCGCGCAGGGTGGACCGGTCGAGCCCCTTGGCGAAGGCAAACCCGAAGGCGGAAAAGTCAGGATGAATCGGCGTAATGTGCAGACTTTGCGCGCTGCCGGGACCGGAACGGTATTCCCGTTCGAACACCGGCGAGTCGAGATAGCCGTAAAAACCGATCAGGGAAAGATCCCATCCGGACAAGGTGGCGGCAAGCCTGACTTCAACCTCTGCCTGCTCAAAGACCCGATCGGGCTCTTGCTGATCTTCAAGGATATAGGCTCCTTCATGGTGTCCGGCCCTCAGTTTTTGAAGTCCGGGGCTCTCCCAGGCCGAGCCCGGGGAATTGAGGCGGTTCACCTGCGCCAGAGGCACCACGATCACATCGAGGTTTGCCTCCTGGAAAGGCTCCGAGACCGGCAGATTGATCGTCGCCAATCCGAGCAGGACAGGCAATCGGGCATCGGATCTGCCGGTGGCGAACGGATCACGATAATCCAGCGGATTGATCAGATCCAGCGGATTGATACCGTCACCGGTTCCTATCCGGTAGATCTTTCGACCGATCACCGCATTCCATCCCGGCCGGTCAACGGTCAGAAAAGCTTCTTCCAGATATATCCTGGCGGTATCGTGGTCATCCGACAGATCGGCCGCCCCGGGGTCCACATCAACGGCGCCCGATACAAACACCCGCAAGGGGGACTCGGCTCCAACGGCTTCCGCAGAACCGTAACTACCGTGACCTTCAAGCCAGAGACGCTGCCTTGTGGATATCAACTCGGAATCGGTGGTCCTCAAACGGTTCCGGCTCTCCAGATAACCGTGCAATTCCAGCTTCAACCG
>JAKSCY010000357.1 GCA_022360355.1 Chlorobiales bacterium | reverse complement strand
TTATGGAGTATTTTAAAAGCAACAACTTTATCCGCGACATCAAGGACTTCAACCCGAATGTGGCAAATATCTGGTCACGTACGGTTGTTGAAAAAATCGAGGCAGGCGATCCGAGCTGGGAAACCATGGTCCCCGACTCCGTCGCCGAAGCCGTCAAACAGTCGGAGCTGTTCCATTCGAGTTGACAGCCGCACTGATTATCCCTTGCAGAGCAGATAATAAAAAAGCCCGGCCTGCATTTTAAAGGGCACCTCTATTAATTGTCGTGAGCGACCTGAAGACAAGGCGGGCGGAGCGCAGAAACCGGAGTGTACACAAAGTACATGAGGACTTCGAGCACCGACCAACAAAGTATTCGGGTCGCGCAACAAATTAATAGCGGTGCCCTAAAGATGTGATCGGGCTTGACATATGTTTATGTTCGTCAGTTCCTCAGTACAACTGGTTGCCGAAAAGCGTAACCGCGAAATGGGCGAAATCGGACAGCGGGGTGAAGAAGAGGCCGAAGTAAAGTGTCAGCAGCATGAGACCCGCTGTCACCAGTTGCGGCAGAAAGCCGGTCTTGATGGTATCGGGAAGCGGCTGCTTCGACTCGCGCAGGTACATGTTGAGCGGGATCAGCATGTAGTAGTAGAGAGAGATAACGCTGGTGAGAATACCGACAAGAGCCAGCCAGACAAACACGGAGCCTTTTGCCAGAAGGGCTGAAAATATCATCAGCTTGCCGATAAAACCAACCGTCGGCGGCAATCCGACCAATGAGATCAAAAATACCGTCATGGCCGCTCCTGCAAGAGGCATTCTCCTGCCGAGGCCACGATAGTCGTCGATGTTCTCACTCCCGGTCTTGTTGGCAATGATAACTGCAACAAGGAAAGCTCCGAAGTTCATGAACAGGTAGGAAAGAAGATAGAAAAGCGTTGCCTGCGTTCCCAGTTCATCCATGACAATAATGCCGAGGAGGATGTAACCGGCATGAGCGATAGAAGAGTATGCAAGCAGCCTTTTGACGTTTTTCTGCCAGAGGGCGACAACGTTGCCATATACCATTGAAGCGACGGACAGGATCATGAGCAGCAACAGCCATTCCGAGCCCGGTGTCAAAGCACCGTTCTCCGGA
>JAKSCY010000659.1 GCA_022360355.1 Chlorobiales bacterium | reverse complement strand
TTCCGCGCACAGGGAACCCCCCAGGGGGTCTGTCATAAAAAGGAATCCTCACAATTACTGCCGTATCTTGAAAATGAGCTGTCCGATCGGGGTATGACCGACGTTGTCGCCTCAGCAACGGCTTGCCTCAATGTCTGCGAAAAAGGCCCTATAGTCGTTATCTATCCGGAAAACTGCTGGTACGGCGAGATAGACAGTGAGGAAAAGATGGATGAAATCCTCGACGCTCTCGAAGAGGGAGAAGCATGTGAAGCGTATCTGATCAGTGAATAGCGTGGTTCTTCCAAAAAGAGCGGCTGTAAAACGGACGACCTGGAGCAAGGGGTCAAGTGTGGTCACCGATCATTAGTAAGTGGAAGCCAGCGTTGCAGCATATTTACCATAACCTTGCGTTCTACCGGTTTTGGGACATAGTCGTCCATGCCTGCATCGATACAATGCTGCCTGTCTTCTTTCGTGGCGTTAGCCGTCATGGCGACAATCGGAATCTTGCTGTCCAGCACCTCCCCGGAATTCCTGATGGTTCTCGTTGCCTCGTAGCCATCCATAATTGGCATCTGCAGGTCCATCAACACCAGACCATATTGCTTCTGACAGAGAGCTTCGACCGCTTCAGCTCCGTTAGAGGCTATATCGATCTGATACCCCAGTTTTTCCAGCATAGCCTGAGCAACCTTCTGGTTGATGATATTATCCTCGACCAGAAGCACCCGTTGTTCTTCGGCTGTCCTTTCTGAAACAACGGCACTGTTCCGGCCGGATCCTGTATTACCGGCTCTTTCTGCAGGCTGATCGCCTGAATCCTGAACTTTCTCAAACGGCAATGTGAAACTGAAAACGGAGCCTTCTTTTTCATTGCTTTTCAACTGAATATCACCTCCCATAAAAGCAACAAGCTTTTTCACAATAGCCAGACCAAGCCCCGTTCCTCCTTCCTTGCGGGTAGAAGATGCATCAATCTGGGTAAACGGATGAAAAATCTGGCGCTGCTTCTCCTCAGGAATACCTATACCTGTATCCTGTACAAAAATCTTGAGTACAATCTCCTCATTTGTTTCAGAAACAGCAGTTGCCGTAACCGTAACCTGCCCCCTGTAGGTAAATTTGATGGCATTCTGGATCAGATTCAGGAGTATCTGTTTCACGTACCCGGAGTAGCCAATGAGCGTATCGGGAATACCTTCATCCATATCACCGGCAAGCACCAACCCTTTAAAGCTTGCTTTTTCTTTCATTATCGAGATAATATCCTGGAACAGCTGACGGAGATTGAATGCCTCCTTTTCCTCGTCGATACGACCTGCATCTATCCTGCTGAAATCAAGAATATCGTTGATCAACAGCAACAACATTCTGGAACTGGAATAGAGGGTATCGGTGTAATATCGCTGATCTTTATCAAGTTTTGTCTCGAGGAGGAGTTCGGTCATACCGATTACTGCATGGAGAGGCGTACGAACCTCATGAGAGATATTGGCCAGAAACTCACTTTTGGCCTTGCTGGCGCTCTCTGCATCAACCCTTGCTTTTTTGAGGTTCTCGATAAGATCCTGCTGTACCCTCTCTTTCTCTTCAACATTGTGCTTCTCTGCAACAAGCTTTTCGTTGAGCTTGCGGGCATTTTCAAGTGCACTCCTTATTTCACGCTGCTGTTCTTTCTCTTTTTGCCTCAGGTCGAGAAGATCATCGCGAAGAAGAATAATTATCCTATAGAGTTCACCAAGGGGGTGATCAATCGGATAAAAATCACAGGCCATACGTTCAATAGCGTGATCATCATCAAACAAAAGATGCCCGCACATTGCAGCGAAGTCATCCACTTCCTTGCGGGATACAACCACATCTTTTTTGTCAGATGATATGCTATCATGTGCGCTTTCCTTGTTTATAGATTGAAAGGCTTCCTCAGTTGAATCGACAAAGACAAAACGCTGGTTGACAACATGGGCAAAGACCGTCAGCATCGTCCTTAACATCGGCGACGCCCCGCAGATATAGGTAACTAAAGGATGACAATTATAGGCGGCATTAAGCTTGTTGATCGTTTTGGCGTAGAAGACCCTGGCATTGATCGATGCTTTTGTAATCGCAGAGTAATCAGCGATTCTTATATAGTCACTGTTTTTTAGCCCACCGTCAACAAAAACCCGCTCGACGAAAGCAGCTGCCTTTTGGGCATCCTCGAGCTTCCCCTCTCCGCCGAGAGAAGTAAAAAAAAGTTTGCCGGGGATCACGCCGCTGTGATAATATGCACCGGTATCGGGATCGTCAAATTGCCATTCAGGACGGAATTCCAGCATGCCATAGCTGAAATGGGAACCGTTTCGTGCCTGATCGTGCGATTGGTCCATCAGGATTGTTTTTTTCACCTTCCTTTAAGCGCCGTATTTAAAGTAATAAAGCGGAAATAGCGCTGCTAGAAAGCCTTGGCTTTTAATTTATCGATATTTCCATTCAACAGCAAGCTCGAAAATTCTCAACAGATTCTGGGCAACTGTTCGCCGAGAGGCATTTCCAGAATCCGTCGGCTTCCAAGCAGGGTCCGGATAACCACCATTCCCGGATGATCATCGACCACTTCCCCGATGATCGCAGCATCCTTACCCGAAACAGCCGTATTTCCCTGCATGATACGCAGCACATCCTTCGAGCTCTCAGCCGGAACAACCACAACGACCTTTCCCTCATTGGCAACGTTAAGAGGATCGATCCCGAGCAGTTCGCATGCCCCGAGAACATCCGGGCGAACAGGCAGAGACGCCTCATCGAGGACAACACCTGCTTGCGAGGCACTTGCAAGCTCATTCAGGGTTGCTGCAAGGCCGCCCCTTGTCGGGTCCCTCATTGCATGAACCTCCGGCACCTCATCCAGTATTGCAGAAATCAAACCACTCAACGAAGCCGTATCGCTTATGATATCAGACTGGAAAGAAAGACCTTCCCGGGAGGTCATGACCGCCATGCCATGATCCCCCAGAGTACCGGAAACAATAACGCTGTCACCCGGCTTGAGGTTGGCACACGATATGTCCACCCCTTTTCTGATAACGCCGATTCCCGAAGTGTTGATAAATATCCCGTCGCACTGGCCTTTTTCTACAACTTTCGTGTCCCCGGTCACGACCTCCACCCCGGCAGTGCGGGCTGCATCAGCGAGACTTTTTACAATCCGTTCGAGCTCTGCAAGGGAAAAACCTTCTTCCAGTACAAAACCGGCACTCAGATAGAGGGGCGTTGCTCCACCAACAGCCAGGTCGTTAACCGTTCCGTTAACGGCCAGGTCGCCTATATTGCCCCCAGGGAAAAACACCGGACTGACCACAAAGGTGTCGGTTGTAAACGCAACCATACCTGCTTCAAGAAAAAATCTGGCCTGGTCATCGAGTGAGTCGAGGCAACTGTTCCCAAGATGAGGCAGAAACATCTTTTGGGTCAGCTCACGGGAAAGCCTCCCGCCTGCTCCATGAGCCATCTGAATGGTTTCATGCTTCATAAAAGACACAGGACAGTTCAGTTCGATGGACATAAGTGTTTTTTATTTGTGGTATTTATAATATGCTGCACATGCACCCTCTCCTGAAACCATCGGTGCACCAAGAGGATTCACAGGAGTACATTGCGTGCTGAAAACAGGACATGCATCCGGCGTTATCAGCCCCTGAAGAACCTCTCCGCTTCTGCACAGGGGAGACTCCTCAGGCTGTATGTGGGCAACATCGAATTTTATTTCCGCGTCGAAAGCCGAATACTCCTCACGAAGCTGCAAGCCGCTTTGCGGAATAACACCAATGCCACGCCACTGTCTGTCTGCAACCTGAAAAACTTCATTGACGGTATTTCTCGCGCCAGGGTTCCCTTCTCTGCTCACTACCCGCCCGTATTCATTGACCACGCCGGACTCCCCCGACTCCAGCATCATAACCACGCGCAATATTCCCGAAAGAATATCTACGGGCTCAAACCCCGTTGGTACAATCGGCACCTGAAACTCTCTGGCTATCGGTTCATACGCATCATACCCCGTAACGGTGCACACATGTCCCGCAGCAAGGAACCCCTGCACCATTCTTTTATCCGACGAAAGAATTGCCTGCATTGCAGGAGGCACCATGAACTGACTGACAAGTTCGCTGAAATTGCGCAAGCCTTCTTTTGCTGCCAGCTTAACCGCCAAAGCGTTTCCAGGAGCGGTTGTTTCAAAGCCCACCGCGAGAAAAACAACCTCTTTTTGCGGGTTTTCCCGCGCAATTCTGAGAGCTTCAAGAGAAGAAAACACCACACGAATATCCGCACCCCCGCTTCTTGCTTGTAACAAATCCCCCCTGCTGCCCGGCACACGCAGCATGTCGCCGAAACTCGCAAGGATAACTTCCGGTCTTGAAACAACGGACAGTGCTCGATCCAGAGTTTCAAGAGGAGTCACGCAAACCGGACACCCCGGCCCATGTATCAACCGAATTGTATCAGGAAGAAGCTGGTCAATGCCGTTTCTGATTATGGAGTGAGTCTGGCCGCCACAGATCTCCATGATAGCCCAGGGTTTTGTCACCGCATCCTCAATCTTTCCGAGCAGCCCGCGGGCAAGATCAGGGTTTCTGTATTCGTCGATGTATTTCATTATCCTAAAGTGAGCGTTTCAACAAATGCTCAATAATAGTAAGTTTATCAAAAACAGTCTTTTAACTGTTCAAAAAG
>JAKSCY010000099.1 GCA_022360355.1 Chlorobiales bacterium | reverse complement strand
CCGCGCATACCAAACCTGACACTACTTTCCCGACAGCAATTTCTATTCAGGGTGCAGAAATATTTTCACATGCACTCTTGACATTGATTCGAGCAAACACTACTTTAAGTATATACCGGTATAAAAATACCGCTTATGGGCGAGCGACAGTAGATGAGAGAGCGAAAAAATCGAGATCCTCAGTTCCAGGAACTCACCCGACGTGAGCGCCAGATAATGGATGTTATATACAAACTGGGAATTGCTTCCGTCCCAGAGGTTGTTTCACATCTCCCCGATCCTCCAACCAGCGATTCCGTCCGGCGGCAAATCCATGTGCTCGAGGAAAAGGGATTTCTTCTGCAAAAAGTTACCGGTTCGAAAAAAGAATATTATCCGGCCATGAAAATTACTGAAGCGCGGAGATCTGCTCTTGATCACCTGGTTGACACGTTCTTTGGTGGCTCGACTCACATGGTCGTTTCGACGTTGCTTGAACTCAAAAAAAACAATCTCTCTCAGGAAGACCTGACACGATTAAACGAAATAATTGATGCTGCTGAAGAGGAACAGGAGGAAGAATGAATTTATTCGTCGAAGGATCCTTTCTGTTCTTCCCGCTTACTGCGTGGTCGACTGTGCTCATCAACATGACCGTAAAAGGCTCGGTGTTGATTGCGGTGATATTGTTCTTTGAATTTCTGTTTCGCAAATGCTCGGCATCGGCCCAAAGTCTTTTGTGGACGTTTTTATTCGTTGGTCTGCTGGTAATCCCCATCATCGAGAACTATCACCTCGATGTTCTGCCTTCATTTGACAATATGTTTCAGGATAAGAATTATGGGGCAGACTCACTGATCCTGTTGTCCGAAAAAGCACCGAACTTCCAGAACTCATATGCAGGTACATCCGGTGGGCAGGCAAACGTCGCCATGCAGCCATCCAGTCAAAAGTCCAACGCCATCATTGAGACAATGGACGGCTCCGGATGGTCTTCATCTTTTTGGTTGCAATTGATTGTAACCATATGGTCCGCAGGTGTTGTTGTTTTTCTCATTCGGCTGATTAATGGGTTATTGAATGGCTGGCTGGTCGCCCGCACAGCGGCAAGCCCTGAAAACAAGATGATTACCGACTCCTGCGAGCTCATCAAAGAACAACTTGGAATAAAGAAGCCGGTTAAACTCAGAATATCGGGTAAAACCAAAATTCCTTTTATTTCATGGCTAGGTGGTCCGCAAATAGTCATGCCTCTTGCTGCGGAAAACTGGAGCCGCATAACGTTGGGCGCAGTATTGATCCATGAATTGGCCCATGTAAAACGATTCGACCTGTTCAAGTTGATCCTGGCGAATGTCGTGCGCGCATTTCACTGG
>JAKSCY010000574.1 GCA_022360355.1 Chlorobiales bacterium | reverse complement strand
CCATCCTCAGCCGGGACCGCCAGGGTTTCTACACCGACAAGGTCCGCCGCAAGCAGCTTCTGGAGATCGAGCTACTGGTCGACCACTACCTTAAGTTGATCAGGGCCGGCCCGGGCGGCTACCAGGATCTTCTGGCCTCGGCCTACCCGGACCCGGATGAGCTCCAGGACTTCTATGCCGACCTGGAGGCCCGGGAGAAGGCGGTCATTCAGGCCACCCTGGCCACCATGCGCAAAGGATCCAAAAAGGACCGCCGGGCCTGGTTCACGGCCCTGGCCCGGCTCAACTCCCAGGTCCGGGAGGAGGATCTGGACAGCCTTCTCGGAGACTAGCCCGGGAAGATCCTCTCCAGGGCCCTGGCTCTGACCCGGTCGATGGCCTCCGCCATCCGGGCCACGTAGGCCGGATCGCCCTTCCGGCCCACGGTCTCCAAAGCGGCCCGGCCCACCGCCCGCTCGATCTCCTTTAACCGACCCAGGAACTCCAGGTAGTCGTCCTTGGACGGGTAGGCGTTCCTGACCAGGGTTTCGAAATCCTCCCCCTCGGCTTTGAGGAGCCGGCCGTAATGGTCCGCCAGAAGCTCGATCTCCTTTAGCTGCTCGTCCCTGATCCGGGCCGAGTAGACCTCCTCCTCGACCTTGGCCAGCAGGTCCTCGGTGCTCCTCCGGGCGGATTCAAGGGCCGCCTCCTTGTCCCGACCGTGCTCGACCATCTCCCGGGCGGCCGAAAGGGCCAGCTCCTTGGTGAAGAGAAGGTTGTCCACGAATATGTCCCGGTCCACCCTGGCCCGAGCATAGTTGAAGATAAACAGGACCGGCAGGAGCACCTCCCAGACGGTGATGGGCTTGGCCTTGCCCTTGAGAATCACGGCCACGGAAAAGGCCCACCGCTTCTCCGCCGCCTGGATGATCTTGGATTTGGCTTTTACGGCCGGGGACGGCTTGGGGGCCATTTTCGATCGGTCAGGCCCCGTAAAGGGCCTGGGCCTCTTTGGACCTTTGCTCGGCGGCCTGCTCCTGCTTGGAGGCCATTCTTTGAGCCAGGTCTGCCGGCCCGCCCATCCTGGCCACCACGGCCTGGTCCAGCTTTTCCTCGGCCGAGGCCAGGCGGAGATGATACTCCCGCAGGGCAGACTTATGGGGGTAAGCCTCTCTGACCCGGTCGTTCACGGTCTCCCCCCGGGCGGCCAGGAGCCTGACAAAGTGCTCGGCCATGAGCCTGACCAGCTCCACCGCCGGGCCGTAAACCCCCTCATCCTGGAGGCCCTTTTGGCCCAGCCACTGCCACAGCCGGTCCAGGTCCACCTCCGGCCGGGTCGGCTCTTTTCGGTCCGGGTCCATCTT
>JAKSCY010000169.1 GCA_022360355.1 Chlorobiales bacterium | reverse complement strand
CAATCGTCTCATCTTCCGAAGTGAAGTTCACTATTGCACCATCAACCGGCTTACCTTCTGAGTCGTTGAAAGTCGCTTTGAGCTGGGTTCCTGTGTCAACACCGGTCATTGGTGACGGGCTGGCAGTTATGGTGTTTGCCGTCGGTGCCGGCGGAGGCAATATGAATTGTGTCGTTGTCATTTTGCCCGAAGCATCGACCTGAGCTGCAACCGTTTTGTTGGGATCCTTAGGATCAGGATTCTGAACAGTTGCGCTGCCGGTGACGGTCATTGTGGTTGGACCGGCATAGGTATTCTCATCAACGTTTTCGACGGTGACAGTGAAGCCAACAACGCCCTGATCATCCGCCTGCCCGGTCGCACTATCTGCACCTTCGGTAACAATATCTCCACGAGTAACTGTCGTTTTCAACGTTAATCCGGTCGGTACATTGGAGAGTGTAAACACAATTTCAGCATCGTCCTGCAACAGGTTCTGGCTATTCTTCGCTGTTGCTTCAACATACATGGATGAACCAGTAGAAGTTAGCAGCGTCGAGCTCTTTGGACTGAAGGATAATCCTCCGCCAATGGGAGCATCAGTTGCAGAAGATTGAAGAATGTTCAGGATGGTCGCGAGTCCAGCAGGCATGTCAGACTGACCTGCTCCAACATGAACATTCATCGTGTACTCAACTGAATAGCGCGATTCCTGTGTCGATTTCGAATCCTTTTTACTGGAGTAATTTGCCTTGAATTCTGCTGACAGACTGAACGGTCCCCATCCAATCGATCCTCTGGCCGAAAGTTCACCGCCAATTTCCTCGGAAGAAGTGTCTTCCTGAACTGAAGAAGCAGCCGCGGAGATGCTGGCCATGAAATCGATGGTAACGGTGTCGATGGAAAGATAGGGGATAGGCACGATTGTCAGAAGTGGAACAACAAGGTTTACCATCTGCCCGTTCTTTTGATACTGAAATGTGACATTTATTGCCTTTGACTCACCAGTGTTGGGATCCGTGGTCAAGCCAACATTTTGTATAAACTCCCAACTGGTCCGTGCTGCCTGAGCCTGTGCGGAGATACATGCATCAAGCGGACCTCCGATAAGTGCTCCAAATGGAATAGCTTGCAATGCATTCGTTGCTGTTTTTGCAGCTTGTTCATCAACTGGCATTATCAAAACCTCCTTAATCAGTTATTTGTTCTTTCATTCGGAGATGCCGGTTTTTTCGCCTGGTTTACGCCCGAATTACTGGTCCAGGGTGTTAAAATACGACACTCCCATTAGTCACCCGCGGTGAAGAATCCCACCAACAGGACCTCGCTGCCTCCACACGGTTATTTTGAACCAAATGTGTCGAATTGATGTTGCAAGCATAAAATAAGCAAACGTAAAATGCAAATAAAAATGATATTTATAAATTGACATATAATAAATCAAAAATAT
>JAKSCY010000020.1 GCA_022360355.1 Chlorobiales bacterium | reverse complement strand
TCGATGTGAAGAAACCGTCAGCATCATAGACCGTTCGAACGTCGGCTTTCGAGTAATATCCGCCCAGGAGACCACGAAACCTGCCCCCCTCATAATGCAGCCGCAGATCCTGACTGAATTGACTTTCATCAAAATCGCCGTTGACCCAGAGCAGATCGGGCGCCATTTGATCGCCGTCATATTTATAACCGGTAATTTTGAGATCGGAATAGCCTGTGACGGCCGCGATCCTCCAGTTATCGTCGAGACGGAAATCGGATTCAAGTGCCGTAAACCATGACTCCTGTGGAACATATCCTGGCCAGGTCTCCTCATTCAATCTGTCTTCAAGATCGTACATGCCGAATTCCGTCGCCCTGGGCTGGGTATTTGTTTCCGAATCGAAATAGATGCCTGTCAGGTTGAAGGAAATATCCTCGTTGCCAAAGGGTTGGTAGAGCAGTTGCAGGCGGGCTGTTTTTTCATCAATCAATGCGATGTCGTCTGCACCGGTTATCGGATTGACGATGCCTCCATCGCTGTTACGTGTCTCGAGGGCGATCCTTGCCGCGAGCACATCATCTTCAATGGGGACATTCTGATAGAGCGCGAGATTCCAGGTATCGAGTTCGCCATACTCAGCACGGAATCCGCCGTCAAAAGTAAAATCGGGACGGTTGTAGTTGAAGAATACCGCGCCAGCCAGGGAATTCTTTCCCTGCAGGGTGGACTGCGGTCCCCGGAGCACCTCGACAGAGCGGACATCCCAGGTAGACGGCTTTATGTACTGGCTCAGCAATCCGCCCAGTGCCACCTGATTGAGATACACCGCAGCAAGCTGGTTCGTCGCATCGAAAGATGCAAATATACTGCCCTGGTTGATACCACGAATACTGAACAAACCGCCCATAGCCGCCATTCCTTCGCTGTTCACGTTGGCAACTCTGTTGAGCACATCGTCGATGGTCGCTATAGGCTCGTCCTCCATCCTGCTCTCATCGACCACCGCGGCACTTGTCGGCAGATCCTGAATATCACGCCCCACCTTGTCGCCGACCACCTCGATGCCCCGCATCAGATACTGCGGTGTATTTACAGGCGCCTTAGCCACCGTACTGGTGAGAGAATCGGCCTCTGCGACAGAGTCCGTCATTTCGTTTTCCGCCCGAACAATCCCGGCAAGTACGACCTGCGCGATCAGGCAACACGCAAGCCCTTTTTTTACTACAGTTATGAACATCTTAAATACTTCTTTTATGGGCACCTCTATTAATTCGCTGCGCACCATGATTACTTCGTTGATCAGTGCTCAAAATCCTCATGTACCCTGTGTACACTCCGGTATCTCTGGCTCCGTTCGCCTCGTAGCGCTCGCGACAACTTATAGAGGTGCCCTTATGTTAGGTTGCTGTTTGATTAACGAGAAACTTCATATTCCCGAGCGAGTTCGGCTCACAGCACGCATTCCAGATAGAGCCTGCCCTCTTTTGTCACTTTTTCTTTCTTGCAACATCCATCTCCATCGGCATCATCGGCGTCTCCACCGTCATGCTCTCGACAGACGCAAAGCCTGCCCGGCGCATGGCGCTGGCAATTTCCCCCTTACGAAAAACCTGATTGAAACCCGTAAGCGCATAACTCAAATTTTCCAGAACATAGAAATCCGGTTTCGTCCCTTCCCCCGTGAGCCCTTCGGCAAGACTGACGAAGGCTC
>JAKSCY010000441.1 GCA_022360355.1 Chlorobiales bacterium | reverse complement strand
GTTGCATGCCCAGATTGCTTTTGTTGTTTGTCTCGTACCCCTGTATAATCAGGGGGCTCTCGACAAGTTATAGCGGGGCAGAATACTTGTAACTGGTAAAATATTAAAATAAGACGGATCTTTTCAGCCTTACTTTCATTCTTCCGTTTCACCGAAAAGCGTAAGCCAGCGATCCACCTCTTTCTGGCTTAGTTGCCCGCTGCCGAATTTTTTGCGGTTGGTTCGTTGTTCCCCGGTTCTGCATTGCCCCTTGTTCGTGGAGAGGTGTTTTTCGATAAAATCTTCCGAGAGCATATATGTGGCTCCGCACGCTGTGGCGTTCCGGCAGATGAAGAGGTCAGAGGAAACTATAGTAAACATTTGAGCATTGCTTCCCAAAGATTTCAGATAATCAATGATCCACTCATCAGCCGAATAATGCGGTGAAGTGAAGAACCTGTTAAGAGCCCCCGCATCCCTGAAGGAGCCTTGGGGGTGTTGCCCGTCATACACTACGGTAACCTTCTGACGCGTTGACTGTTGAAAGCCGAGCAGCATGGTTTCGGCCTGCTCACGCTTGTCTTGCAGGGAGTATTGTGCCCTGTCGGGAAAAAGCTTGTGCACCAGGTTGTAACCGTCAACGATAAACTCTCGAAACATAGTTGCCATAAACAGATGGAAGCAGTGCTCTTGCCTATTGTTTTTTCAGGCCTGCAATTCTCCTGCAATCTTCCCTCATAGAGCGAAGGTTACCGGGTATATGCCTATACGGTATATAATAAGAAAAAGTCGTTCAGATGAAGTGCAATTTGTCCTGATCTGTTCGGGATTACGGAATTTTCACAATATACAGGTGCATAATTTTTTTACAATCTTCTTTTTTATACCTTTTAAGTGGAGGAAAGTGGGAAAAATTGGGAGAAGGGGTGTGGAATATGTCGGGTTTTATCGGAAAAGAGCAGCATTCCATTGACGAGAAGGGGCGCCTTATGATTCCTGCACGTTTCAGGAAACGTCTGGTGGATTTGGCGGAAAGCCCGAAAAAGGTTGCCACCCTTTATGTCATGAAAGCCGTAGACGGGTCGCTTGAACTGTATGAGCCGGAGGTTTGGGCTGAAAAAGAAAAGAGCCTGTCTGCCCTTTCCGATTTTAATCCCGATGAGAGAATGCTGAAGACCCTTATGTATGAAAGCCTGGACAGTGTAGAGATGGATCGTCAGGGCAGGATCGCCCTGCCCAGGGATTTCATGCAGCATGCCGCTATAGCAAAAGAAGTGGTTGTTATAGGAGCCAATGTCAAAATGATACTCTGGTCCCCTGAAAAACTCTCAAGGGTGCTGAGGGATAACGCTTCAAGATTTCAGGTGCTGGCCGGAAGATACTTTTAGGTTTTATGGAAAATGATGCATATCACCGCCCGGTGATGGTGCGTGAAGTTGTTGCGCAATTGGTCAGGCGCGCTGGCATATATGTTGACGGTACACTTGGCGGCGGAGGGCACTCGCTTGCCATCCTGCAGGCTTTGCGGGATAAGGGTATGGAAGAAGGTTCTGTTCTGATCGGTATTGATCAGGATCGTTTTGCGATCGGTGAGGCTGAAAAGGCGCTCGTGGCATTTCGTGAAAGAACACGGTTTGTACAGGGGAATTTCCGAAACATTGCCGGGATAGTGAGCAGTATAAGGGAGCGAGAGCTGCCGGGTAAGGAAGTTACGGGTATTGTGCTGGACCTTGGGGTTTCTTCCTATCAGATCGATACCCCGGAACGGGGATTCAGCTACCTTCGTTCCGGTCCGCTGGACATGAGAATGGAGCCCGGGGGGGAACTGTCGGCATCGGATATCGTCAATACCTGCCAGGAGCGAGAGCTTGCCGATATTTTTTTCAGGTTTGGTGAAGAAAAAAAAAGCAGAAAGATTGCCGGTGCTGTCTGTTCCTGGCGCAGGGAGCACGGTGGAATAGCCGGTACACAGGATCTTGCGGCCATCGTCAGGAGTGTGGTCAGGAGTCCGGATCAGCAGATAAAATCCCTTTCGAGGGTTTTTCAGGCGTTGCGCATAGCAGTGAATGACGAACTTGGATCACTTGAAACAGTACTGAAAGACGGGACAGGGTGTCTCGGTCCACTCGGAAGAATGGCCGTTATGAGTTACCACTCGCTTGAAGACAGGATGGTGAAGCACTATTTCAGAGCACTTGCTGCCGATGACTGGGGCCCGAAAAGGGTGGGATTACGCGAACCGCTGCATCGTGCGGCTTTCAGGCTTGTTACACCGAGGCCCGTGGTGGCGGCAGACGACGAAGTCAGTGAAAACCCGCGAGCGAGAAGTGCGAAATTGAGGGTTGTTGAAAAAAAGGACTGTTCGGGAGGAGAGAGTGAAAGGGATTGCTGACAAACAGGTTGCGGTCGGGCACGTCCTTTCCGTGATGAAAGGCGCAGTGCTGAGGTTACGCCCGGAAAAACTTGCTTTCGTAGGAACAGGGGGCCGAAGAAAACGTCGGGAAGAGATCGGGGTTGAGGAGCCTTTTGCTTTTGCGGGCGGCAGACCGGATAGCACTGCCCATAGGGATAAACCGAAAAAGCATTTCGATTTTGGTTCTGTTCTTCGCTTGCGTACCTTTGCATTTCTTATTGTCGGAACAGTGCTTCTGGTTGTTTATATCAATAATCTTCTGACGATTAATGCGCTCTCCAAAGAGAATGAAAGTCTGCGTGAACGTATAGGGATCAGCAGAAGCATAAACGCAGCATTTGAGCTTCAGCTTCAGGAACTGCATGCAATCCATAACATATCGGCTAAAGCGGAGAAGATGGGGCTGAGAGCCCGCATAACTCCCGCGATTACAATCGGTGAAGAATGACAGGAGAAGGTTTGACAGCATGAACAGGCCACGCGATGCAGAGCCCCCGGAAGGAGCGGCTGGAAAAGAGTTCGGATTGCGGCTCGGTGTCGTTGCGCTGCTGTTTGCCGGACTGCTCGTGGCGATTGTGTTTCAGCTGCTGAATATTCAGGTGATCAATGTTCAGAAGTACAAGAACATGGCAACAAGGCAGCATGAGCGGGAGGTCGTCGAGGTTGCGAAACGGGGAGGAATTGTCGACCGTTCAGGGCGCCGCCTTGCCGAAAGTGTTCAGAAGATTTCGTTTTACGCAGATCCTTATCTTGTCCGCAACACGCCTGTCCACACAAATGGAAGGAAAGATACGGTCAACAAGGCATCAGAAGTTGCAAGGGTTTTTGCCCGTCATTTCGGCAAGAGCCGGCGCTACTACAGCAGAAAGCTTCGGAAAAAAGGCCGTTTTGTCTGGATGGAGCGTTCGGTTCCGATTGCCAGGGCTCAGGAGTTGATGGATGCAGGGATTCACGGTGTGAGCTTTGAAAAAGAGCAGCAGAGATATTATCTCAATATAGCGTCGCAGGTGATCGGACTGACGGACAGAGACAATCGGGGCATCAGTGGTCTGGAAAAGAAGTATCATGATGAGCTGAAAGGAAGCGAAGGTATCAAGGTCTTTCAGCGTTCCGCGACAGGAGAGAGGTTTCTTGCCGCCGGAGAAGAGCAGATTGACGCGCGTGAGGGGTTGAGTATTCAACTGACGATTGATGCCGATACACAGGCTATTGTTGAAGATGAACTCCGTAAAGCGGTCGAGGCGGTCAAGGCAAAAGCCGCTATTGGTATTGTGATGGATGTCACAACGGGTGAAATTCTGGCCATGGCGAATTATCCGGTGTTCAACATGAACAACCGCGGCAGCTATCGGCCGGACAAGGCGAGAAACAGGGCAATTACCGATGCGTTCGAGCCGGGGTCGACAATCAAGATCGTTATGGCGTCTGCTGCAACCGAGGTGTTGAGCCGGTCGGCGGAAGACTCGCTTGACGCACATGACGGGATGCTTGTTATACACAGGCGCGTTATCAGGGACCATGAAAAGTTCGAGCGCATGACCTTCCGTGATGCAATGGTGCATTCGAGCAATATTATAGCGGCCAAAACCGCAATGGAACTGGGTCCTGATACTTTTTATGATTATATCAAGCGGTTTGGTTTCGGCGAAAAAACCGGCATCGATCTTATCGGAGAAATGTCGGGACTGCTGAGAAAACCGGAAGAGTGGGATAAAACAACCCTGCCCTGGATGGGTTATGGGTATGCCTTTACGGCAACTCCTCTGCAGGTTCTTCAGGCATATGCGGCTATTGCCAACGACGGCGTGATGATGCGTCCGTATGTCGTAAGTCGCATGCTGGATGCAGAAGGGAGTGTTGTCAGGGAGACCGGGCCGAAAAAAGTGAGGAGAGTTGTGAGACCTGAGACCGCCGAATATCTGAGAAACCAGTATCTTGAGCCGATTGTTACCGAAGGCACCGGTAGGGCAGCCGCTATTCACGGTGTTTCCGTTGCAGGCAAAACCGGGACAGCCCAGAAACTGAAGAACGGTTCTTATCACCAGCGGGCGTATGTTGCTTCGTTTGTCGGGGTGTATCCGGCCGACGAACCAAAGATTGCAGCTATTGTCGTGGTGGATGAACCCAAAACAGCATACTATGCAAGTATGGTTGCGGCGCCGGTTTTTTCGCGTATCGGGAGCAGGATGATTGCTTCGTCCGAACCGCTGAAAAGGGCTCTTGCAATCGCTTCGCCGGAAAAGGAGGCTCTGGACAGCCTGAAAGCTGTCGCTGTGCCGGAACTCGGCGGGTTGCGGGGGCGTGATGCAAGGCGATTGCTGGAGTGGACAGGGCTTGTTATGGAATACGACGGAAGCCTGAAAGATGTGGTTACCGGGCAGGGTGCCGTTCCTGGTTCCATGGTCGATGCAGGAGTTCCGGTGAAGGTTACCCTTGGAATGCAGGCAGAAGGGGACAATGGAATTCAATCAGCTTCAGGTGCAGTGAGAGGTCATAGATGGTAACGTTGGGTATGCTGCTGGAAAGACTGGATGTTGAGACCGTTAAAGGGGATTGTCGGCCTGAAATGCCGGTCGAAAGGATCACATCCGACTCGCGACAGGTCGCAAAGGGGGCCTTGTTTACTGCTGTCAGAGGGCATGTGACCGATGGTCATCGCTTTATCGGGGATGCCGTTACCGGAGGAGCTGGGGCGGTTGTCTGTGAAGCACTTCCCGAAGATTCGGGAGGAGGCTGTCCCTTTATTGTTGTGCAGGATTCCAGGAAGGCTATGGCGCAGATTGCAAAGGCATTTTACCGCGATACGTCCGACAGATTGCAGATTATCGGTGTTACCGGTACCAACGGTAAAACAACGACGGCACGTCTGATGGCAGCAATGATGAGCGGTTGTGGTATCGCGACGGGATATATCGGTACAGGTCTGGCGTTTGCAGGAGAGGAAACCATTCCCCTCGAGAGAACAACTCCCGAGGCGGAAGAGCTCCATCGCCTCTTTTATATGATGGCCGAACGGGGATGCAAGGCGGTGGTTATGGAGGTTTCCTCTCACGCGCTGGTTCTTTTGAGGACGTACGGAATTGTTTTTACAGGAGCTGTTTTTACGAATCTGACACAGGATCATCTCGACTTCCATCATACGATGGAGAAGTATGCCGCGGCGAAGCAAATGCTTTTCAGCGCCGTTGCCCCGGAAGGTTATGTCGTTGTCAATGCTGACGATCCCTGGGCGGGGTTCATGGCAGGAAACAGGGGCAGTGCCCGGTTGTATTGCTGTACGGTCGGGGACAAACAGTTTGCCTGCAAAGAAGGGGAAGAGGTCAGGGCTAAGGTGGTTGAGGCGGACATGCAACAGACCCGGGTTGAAGTGAGCGTCAAAGGCCGATCGCGTGAGGGTGTTTTCAAGCTTTTGGGGTTGTATAACGTTATGAACCTGCTGGAGGTATTTGCATCGGGTGTGGCAATGGGGCTGGAGCCTGCAAACGTTATCCGCAGACTCTCATGGCTGTCCCCGGTAGAGGGGCGCATGGAAATAATCAGGGACACAACGGGAGATTTCTGCGCTGTTGTGGATTATGCGCATACGCCTGATGCGCTTGAAAAAGTGATCGGAGAGCTCAACAACCTCAAGCCTGAAGGGGCTGCGCTTGCTGTTGTTTTCGGCTGCGGGGGAAACCGTGACAGGGAGAAACGTTCGAAAATGGGAGAGATTGCCGCCAAAAAAGCAGACAGGGTTATCATTACTTCGGATAACCCGAGAGACGAAAACCCGGAAAGCATTTTGGATCATATTGCAGAAGGATTAGCGTCGGCAAGTTATATGCGGTTTGGCGATCGGGCGGAAGCAATCCGCTGTGGTGTTAATCTCCTGAAAAAAGGAGATATGCTGCTTGTTGCAGGGAAAGGGCATGAAACCTACCAGGAGTCAGCAGGAGCCCGCAGGTATTTTTCCGATCGGGAAACAGCAAGAAAGGCATTGCTTGCAAGGAGTAGTAACTGTAAAGGAAGGACTAACGAGTGTCAATGAAAGCCTGTCTGCAGAGAGAGGATCTTGGAAAAACCGGGATGCTTGCGGGTTTCGTGCATGATGAGCCTGTCATGTTTCCCGAGCCGTCGGTCGTGATCGATTCCCGGAACGTCAAGGGAGGTGAAATTTTTATCGCCCTTAAGGGGGATCGTACGGACGGTCATCATTTTGTTGGCCAGGTTTTTGAGAACGGTGCTGCGTGTGCGGTCGTAAGCCGGGAGTGGTTCAGCAGTCAGGGTTCGTCAGTGTATGAGGCAGGCCGTCGATACATTGTGGTGAATGATACGGTATCGGCAATGCAGCAGCTTGCCCGGCTGTACCGGCGGAAATTCGATATCCCGGTGATCGGTATTGGCGGGAGTAACGGCAAGACCACAACCAAGGAGATGACGGCATGCGTTCTCCGAAGCCGATACAGGGTGCATATGAGCAGGGGAAACCTCAACAATCATCTTGGTGTTCCGTTGACACTTTTCGGGCTCCGTGAGGCACACGAAATTGCTGTGGTTGAAATGGGGATAAATCATCCGGGTGAGATGGAGCTTCTTGCAGGCATTGCGGCTCCGACGCACGGGCTTCTGACCAATATCGGCCATGAGCATCTCGAGTTTTTGCATGACCTGGACGGTGTCACACGTGCTGAGACGGCTCTTTACAGGTACTTGCAGGAGCGTAACGGTGTTGTTTTTGTGAACCGTGCAGACAAACGGCTTGCTCAGGAGGCGGCCGGTATCGGCACAGTGGTTGCCTACGGTGTGTCGCAGGAAAGTGTCTGGGCGGAAGATACAGGAATGGACAGTACAGGTCGTGCATTGTTTTCCCTGTGTTTCCGGTCGGGAACCGTACCGGTTGCCCTGCGTTTTGCCGGGCGTCATAATGTCTCGAATGCTGTTGCTGCAGCTGCGGTGGGACTCCATTTCGGATTGACGCCCGAACAAATAGCATCTGGTCTGGAACGGCTCGAACCCGTAAAAGGATGGAAGCGTCTCGAGTTTCAACAAGCAGGCGGTGTAACCGTTGTAAACGATGCCTATAATGCAAACCCTGATTCCGTGCGTAACGCGCTTGATCTGCTGTGTGAGCTTCCCGTATCGGGAAAGCGTATTGCGGTGATAGGAGATATGCTTGAGCTTGGTGACGTGAGTGCTGCGGAACACGAGGGAATCGGCCGTTACGTGGCGTCGCTTGACAACCTCGATATTCTCTATACTTTCGGGGAACAGGCTGCTCTCTGTTGCAGGGAGGCGGGTGCCAAATGTTCAGGTCATTTCGTGGACAGCGCCAGTCTGCAGCGGATGCTGAACGAATCACTCAATCCTGGGGACGTGCTCCTGCTCAAAGGGTCGCGAGGAATGTTCCTGGAACGGTTTGCCGAAGGTCT
>JAKSCY010000656.1 GCA_022360355.1 Chlorobiales bacterium | reverse complement strand
CCGCCCGAGCAGACTCTTGCAACCCAGAAAGAAATCAAGCAGGCTATTCAGCAGCCGCAAGGTGTCCAAGGTGGTATTGGCGATGCCCCTGTGTTTGTGCCTGTTGAAGTCATGCCTTCATTTATCCGGCAGAGAAAACCGCGTTATCCTGAAGGGGCGAGAAGAGCCGGTCTTGAAGGCAAGGTATTTGTCGGTGTCCTTATTTCGGAAACCGGCCGGGCGATAAAGGCACAGATCATGAAACGTGAGCCTGCTGACAGGAAGGATTTTGACAAGGCAGCTATCGAAGCTGTGATGAAGTCCCGCTACAGCCCGGGAATTCAAAATGGCAAACCTGTCAAAGTCTGGTTGATGTTGCCAATCCGATTTATGCTTCGCTGAGAGAAAACCATAAAACCATGGAAAGAGCCGTGTTGAGAGAATCGGGTGCACAGTGTTGTATATGGAAAATCAGCCGGCAGGATTATGAGGGCTGTCTTGAAAAAAATGGTCTTTTTCTTACGGAATCAAAAGACTGTGAACGCTGCTGGTCCTGTCCCGAAGCTTTTGGCGAAGGTGGGTTTCGAAAGACCGTCATCCGTAACGGTTTTGAGCTCTGGATAACAGATTGTTTGTTTCAGCGCGATATCATGTGTTATCAGGAGGATATTTCCGCCGTGCATTTCGGATTTTGTCTTGCCGGACACTATACGGGAGATTTGGGTAAGCAGAGGGAGCCGTTTACTCTCAGAGCAGGGGAGCATTATCTTTTTTTTGCCCGTGATCAGAACGGTTGCGGACAGATGGCGACGGGTGTGCGGCAGCTCTGTGTTTCCCTTATGATCAATCCCGAACTGTTTCTTTCATATTTCGGCGATGATTGTTCGCTGTTACCTGAGATGCTGCAGGGGATTGTTCATCAGGACACTGATGCATGTTTTTTTCAGGTTGAACGCATAACGGCCGACATGCATCGGGCTTTACGGCAGATCATCGATTGTCCTTACACCGGAGCAAGCCGTAAACTGTATATCGAAAGTCGCTGTCTTGAATTGATGGCCTACCAGTTGCGGCAGTTTTCAGGTTTAAAAGCCGTTTCTGCTCTGGCTACAGGAAGGGGGCATGTGCATCCGGCCGAGAAGAGCAGAATCGAGAAAGTGCGGAGCCTGCTTCTCGATAATCTGGATGCCCCACCCAATCTCGATGATCTTGCAGAAGCGGCAGGGATGTCCCATCCCAAACTGAATCGCTGTTTCCGGCAGATGTTCGGGACAACGGTTTTTCAGTACCTGAAGCATGAGCGGCTGAAGCAGGCGCGGGTCATGATCGAGGATCAGGGACGGACTGTAACGGAAACCGCTTATTCTGTCGGTTACTCGAGCCTCAGCCATTTTGCCAAAGCGTACAAGCATCATTTCGGCATATCTCCCGGCGCTGATTTTCGCAGAAAAAAAACAGCCTGATAGCTCTTTCATCCTTCCGGCGACGGTCAGTGTTTTACGATCTATATCTCCTGTTCTCTCTTCTTTCTATCGAGCGTTTATTTTTGCCCCGTGGTTGTTATGATCCCGGAGGAAAGACAGATTCAAGGTTAGTTGGAAACCCTTGTTTCGACAATCGCTAAACTCTGTTCGTCAGCCGTTAGCGGAGCGGCAAAGGAGCGGAGTATTTTAAGTGCTGTTTATCAAGATTCTTGAAATCAAGCAAACAGAACGCCCGGGAGAATCCATAACGGGTTTTGTCTTGTGTTGTAACAGTAAGCGATAATGTTAAAAAAGGAGTGAAAAATGGATAGGAATGCTTTTCAGAGGGTACGTATCTCGGCATTGTTCATTATAAGCTTTGCGGGTATGCTGTTGCATATGTCGTCCGCAACGCTGGGAGAAGTGGCTGGGTTGTTCGGCTGGGG
>JAKSCY010000316.1 GCA_022360355.1 Chlorobiales bacterium | reverse complement strand
GCCTGGCCGGCCGCTGCGGCATCTGGTAGATCTGCCCACCGATTCGGCGGATCGGCCCCGGGAGCAGGCAGTCGACCACGCCGGTCGGTTCGGCATACGTGACGTTGATTTGAGCTGACGTCATGGCGTGCGGCAGCAGCAGCAACAGCGCTGCCGGCAGTGCGCAAACCCGTCTCGTACCGCTCATCTGTTCGTCCCGCGTAAGGCCTCTGTTCGCCAAAGGGGAGCGTCTTGTTATGCGGCCGATTCTACGCCAAACGGCGGGGCGCTTCGAGGGTCAGCGGGCATCCTGCCGCCCTGCAGAACGGGCGACTGAACATAACCGGTCGATGACGGCGGCGTCTCGTCAGAACTGCCCGCGGAGGCCGATCGTAGCCGCATAAGCGTTCAGATTGCTGTAGCCGAACAACCCCTCGAGCATCACGAAGGCCTGGAACCCCCCCTGCGTCGCGGCGGCGATGCCGGCGCCCACGACGTAGAAATTGGAATCCGGCGCCTCCGACGTAAGGCTGAAGCAGGAGACGCAACCGTCGAAGCCGGTCCGGAAACTGCCCATGCCTGCCAGGTCATCCTCGAGTGCGTACTTGGCGTTGATGACCCGTGGGTCGTCCTCGATCTCGTAGTACCAGTCCGCGCTCAGGGTCGGCCGGACCGAACCGAAGGTCGTATTGAAGTTGTGGCTGAACTGCAGGCCGACGTTCAAACGGAACGAGCGGATCTTCTGCTCATCGAACGCCAGCTGCATCGCGCTCGGACCAGCCCCGTTGTTGCCGCCATCGACTTCCGCGAATCGATCGATCGTCATCCTGTCCCAGGTCAGACCGACGCGCGGATCGATGACGGACGCGCCGCGCTGGATGAAGCGCCCGAACGTTATCGAACCGGCGAAGATATCAGCATCGGGCGCGGCGGTCAGAACGCGGGTCTGGTTGACGACGTCGGGTACCGTCGTGTTGTTCGAGAAGTAGATGAAGTTCCGCACCATGTCGAACGAGCTATTGCCGAATCCGGCGAGCGCGGAGATGTAGACGTCGTTGTCACTGTTGTGATCGAAGTAGATCGAGCCGTTAAAGCTGTCCGATTCGATCGTGCCGCCATCCACGACGTTGTTTACACCGCTGGTGTTCTGGCCGACGATCTCCATCTCGACTTCGTAGTTCGTGTACCCAAGTGCGACGCCCCAGACTGCATTCCCCGATCTGCGGTCGATACCGACTGTAAGGCCATACTGGTCGTAATCGAAACCGTTCTCCTCTCCGGTGAAGCTCGATGGGTTACTCGGGTCGCGATCGCCAGTCGTGAAGGTGCCGCGGACGAACCCGAGCTCG
>JAKSCY010000536.1 GCA_022360355.1 Chlorobiales bacterium | reverse complement strand
TTTGTTGTTTCCAGCGATTCCTCGAAGTTCAGGGGAGGCAGGATGCTCGGCAGTGCTTTTGCCAGCAGCGTCTTGCCGCTTCCGGGCGGGCCGATCATGATGAGATTATGGCCTCCGGCAGCTGCGATTTCCATCGCTTTTTTCGCGGTTGCCTGGCCTTTGATATCTGCGAAATCAACCGGATATTCAGGGTGTTCCTGGAAAAGGCTTTCCACGTCAACCTGCACGGGGGTGAAACGTGCCGGGCCTCTGAGCAGAGTAACCGTTTCGGAGAGCGTTCTTATTCCATACACCTCTATGGCCGATTGTGAGGCTGCTACTGCGACGGCTGCTTCTTCAGCATTTATCGAAGGCAGTATAATCCGTTTGATGTTTTCCCTGACGGCCATCATGGCGATAGGCAGAGCACCGTTGATTCGTCTTAGCGATCCGTCGAGCGCCAATTCACCGAGAATAAGCGTTTCTTCAAGTTTATGCTCTACTTCCTGCAGTGATCCGAGCAGGCCAATGGCAATAGAGAGATCGAATGCTGTACCTTCTTTTTTGACGTCGGCGGGCGCGAGGTTGACCGTGATTTTTTTTGGTGGGAGATTGAACCCTGAATTTTTTATTGCGGTCAGTATTCTCTCGCGGCTTTCACGAATGGCATTGTCCGGCAGGCCGACAACGGTAAATGAGGGCAGACCTCCCGAGACGTTGGTTTCAACCTCTACGTTAAGGGCGTCAATGCCGACAAGGGCAGCAGCGCTGAGTTGAGAGAGCATGGCAGGAAGAATTGTGGATTACAGCTTTCTTACATCATGATGATAGTGAAAATACCGTAAATATCCACTCTTCTAAAGGGCACATCGATTAATTTATTGTGCAACCTGTGATTATTTCGCCGGATGGTGGTTGTTATCCGGTGGAGCGCAGCCCGCTCGCTATGGCGTTGATTGTAAGGAGAAGCTCGGGAAGCATGGCATCGGCGGCTTCCTGCTGCCCCGATGTTTTGTGTTTTCTCCATTTTTTCAGCAAGTCGATCTGCAGGTGGTGAAGCATGCTTAGTCCTTCCTGACGCATGCTGATAAACCGGAACACGTTAAAGAATTTCTTTTCAAGGGAGCCGCCGTACAGGAGATCAAGAAGCTGCTTTGTTCTGCGGTATTCGGCGGTGATCATGTCGAGGATTCTTTGCCGGGTTTCAGGTCGTTCGACAAGCATGGCATATTTCCGCATGATTTCGGGATCAACAGTTGCGATGCTTGTTGCGACATTGCTCGAAATGTAGCGGAGCGGGGACCAGGAGAAATCCTTTTCCCTGATGATATCAAATGCGTCGGGCCGGGAGTCGCGGAGGCTTTCGAGCGCGGTGCCGAACCCGTACCATCCTGAGATGGCAAAGCGGGCTTGGTTCCAGCTGAATACCCAGGGAATTGCACGCAGGTCTTCGAGGCTTTGCTTGCCGCTTCGGCGGGAAGGTCTGGAGCCGATACGGCTTGATTCTATTATGTCGATCGGGGTTGCCTGATGGAAAAAATCAAACAGGCCTTCCGCATCGATCAGTTTCCGGTAAGCCCTGTTGCTTTCTTCGGCGAGAAAGTCCATGGTCTGTTCAATCGGGAGCGTGCTTTTCCGGCTTTCGCGGTGAGCGAGCCGGGCTTCGGCAACCCCGGCCATGAAAAGCTCCAGGTTATAGGTTGCGCTGATTCTGTTTGCATATTTCTGGGCGATGGTTTCTCCCTGTTCGGTTACCCGAAGCCCGGCTTCAAGTGAACAGTGCGGTTGAGCCCTGATGAAGCGGTGGGTCGGCCCGGCTCCGCGGCTGATGCTTCCTCCCCGTCCGTGAAAGAAAAGAACGTCGATTTCTCTTTCTCTGCCGACATCAAGCATTTTTTCCTCTGCCCTGTACAGGTTCCATAAGCTGGCAATGATACCACCGTCCTTGTTGCTGTCGCTGTAACCTACCATGACCTGCTGGAAAGGTTTTTTTCTGCCCTGCTTCTGTTGCTGATAAGCTATGCTTCTTATGGTGAGGGGATGGTCGAGAAACCTCCGGAGAATTTCCGGGCTTTTCACCAGATCGTCAATGGTTTCGAAAAGAGGGACCACGGGAATCATGCATGCATCGCCGCCGTCGTATACGGTCATCAGGCCGACTTCTCTGGCAAAAAGATAAATGACAAGCAGGTCGGAGACGTTTCTCGTCATGCTGACGATCAGTGAGCCGATACCGTCCGGGCCATAAAGTTTCAGATGATGTCCCAGCGTGCGGTAGCAGCGCAGAAGCGTCTCGGCTTCCGGGCCGATTTTCATGTCGGGATGGGTGAAGGGTCGAGGAGAGAGGAGTTCCCTGTTGAGAAAATCGATGCGTTCTTCTTCACTCCAGCCGGGGAAGTTACCGCCGTTGAGTCCGGCTGCAGTCATGAGCTGCGAGAGTGCGAGGTCGTGGAAACGGCTGTTTTGCCGTATGTCCAGTTTTGCGAGGTGGAAACCGAAGGTCTGGACAATTCGGTATACAGGGGTTGCATTGCTGTTCGCAATGTTCCCGGCACCGATGGCCAGGAGAGAATTTCTCAGAAGATTGAGATCCGAGAGCAGTTCACCGTGGTGTCTGTAAGTTCCCGGAGGCGGAGCTTCATCATATGATTCATGAAGTCCTGGTTCGGGAGGAAGAGCCGATATCATCAAATTGAGGTATTGTCGCCATGGTTCCTTTGGGTTTCTTGAGGTTGCGGCACGCCCTTTTTCGCCGGTTAGCTCCATGAGTTGCGCGATCCGTTCCGTCAAGGCAGGGGTTGGAGACTGAAACCGTTCGGAAAGACTGAGTTTTGAGGCAAACTCATGCAGGTGCTCGCGAACCAGCCTGAGGGCGTGCTGCCGCATTTCAATCAGTGTCTGCCGGGTTACTTCGGGGGTAACGAGCGGGTGCCCGTCCCGGTCACCGCCTACCCAGCTGCCGAAACCGAGCCGTGGAAAGTTTCGGGGATCTTCCAGCGTTGAGGTGTCAAGCCCTGCACTTGCCCATGCCTGGATCAGCCGCTTGTCGAGCATGGGGAGGACGGATGGAAAGATATTGTAGAGATAATGGATGACGTTTTGGCGTTCTGCGCCGACGGTTGGTTTCTCAAACAGGATTTCACCTGTTCGCCACAGTCTTTCCAGGACAACTTTGATGTCTTTTCGTATATCTTCCTGTTCGGCGGGAGTCCACATCTGGTTTTCGCGTTTAACGAGAAGCAGGTAAAGTTCCCGGTGCTGTTCAAGCACCGTTCTGCGTTTTGCCTCGGTAGGATGTGCGGTCAGCACAGGTTCTACGGAGATGTCTGAAAGTTCTTCGGCAATGCGGGATTCTGTGATCCCGAGTTTTTGAAGGCGGCGGAACGCGTCTCCCCAGAGGCCGGAGAGGGAAACAGCGCCCTTTTTCGCTTCAAGGATTCTCCGAAGCTGGGCAGCAGAGTTTTCCTCGGCCATGTTGAGAAGCTGGAAAACGATTGAATACGCCTGCACGCCCCTCCCGACATTGGGGAGGCTGCTTACAGGTATGGATTCTTTTTCCCAGGGAAGGTGTTCTGCAAGCTGTTTTTCACCGAAGTTGTGCAGCACTTCCCGGAAGCATTCCAGCAAAAACTGAAAATCGAATTTTGCCTTTTCGTGATCGACAACGCTTGTTGTTGAGGTAATCATCAGGGGAGTCCAATGGATGAATTGTTGACGTTTTCACGAGAAACATAACCATAGCTTGCTTATGCACAAAATTTGCGGATATGGTTATTTCAAGGGGCCAGACCAGACTGAAAATGAAAAGGTCCAAAGGATGGTTAATTGGTTATTTTGTTTGTCGCTTGTCGAATATTGCTTATCTTAGTTGTTAAAATTATTCGTAAGCCGCTAACACCAAATTTTCAGCTGTCATGGATAACAAATCAAATGGTAAGCTCATTGCTTTGGCAATTGTTGGTGCTATCATTATGGGGCTCTTGTTTTTTGCCTCGTCGTTACTTACCGGGTATCAAACACCCGCCGAGAACATTTCACCAGTTCTCACACCTCTGAAATCATTTATGGGATGGTTTTTGCTGATCTTTTTCTCTTCTCTCATTATATGGGGGCTCGGCAAGATGTCAGCGAGAATCAGCGACAAATGGGTGGTTAGTTTGCCCGTGAGTACTTTTGTTATTGTGGCGGTTATGTTTATCAGTCTTGAAGTTGTCTGGGAAAAAGGCCGCACAACCACGACAGACGGCAAGTATATCCGTACAGTAAAGCAGCTTGATGCGTTCAATGAAGGTGAGGATTTTGAGAACATCGAAGACCAGCCCGTTGAAGAGGAGGCTATGGTTGAAGAGGAGATTATCGAAGAAGTCGCCGTAGTTGAGGAAGAGGTGATTGGAGGAGACGGGGTTGTTACGGAAGTAGAAGAGACTGTTGCCGTTGTTGAGGAGGAAACCACTGCTCCGGAGCAGGTTGCTTTGGCCGGTGAAGAGCTTGCTGCCGCTGAAAAGTTGTTCCAGAGAAAGTGTACAATGTGCCATGCCGTCAAGGCGGTTGAAGTGAAGATGGGTGAGTACATAAAGAAAGGTCAGACGGAGAAGCTTGTCTTGGACATGAAAGCCGTGCCGAACTCGGGTATAAGGAAAAAAGACGTTCCGACTCTGGTTCAATACATCAATTCAACCTATTAGTACATGGATTAGCTATACACTTGATCATATATGAATAACAAAAAAGCCCCGAAGCACTGCCTCGGGGCTTTTTTGTGGAAAAAAATCCGGTGATTACTTCTGTTTAGTGCTATAGGAGACCGTTACGGTTTCGGTGATGCCTCCCCTTGCTTTCCATTCCGTGGTAACGGTTAATTCCCTCGGATTGAGCACTTCAACCATGTGGTCAAGAATCGTGTTCGTGACGTTTTCGTAAAATATGCCTGCGTTTCGGAACTCGAGATAATAGTATTTCAACGATTTAAGTTCAACGCACATCTTGTCGGGGATGTAACGGATGATGATCGTTCCGAAATCGGGTAGACCGGTTTTCGGGCAGACCGAGGTAAATTCAGGGTTGACTATTTCAATCGTGTAATCTCTGTCAGGGAAACAGTTTTCAAATACTTCAAGGAGTTCTTTTTTCATGCGTGCCCGGTTTCAGTTTTTCAAGGTGTCCTGATGTGTTGCTGGTAAAATAGAAATCTCTTTTTGATTTTCCGTACATTCATACCATTCGAACTGATCACCTTACTTGTTACTATACCATGATAGGTGCAGAGCAGGACATAGCGGATATGCTTGAGGAGCTGTCGGAGGAGTACGACCTCGAAACAACTCCCTATACTATCGCGGGTCATACGTTCAGTTTCGTGAGTGTTCGTGACAGTTATGCTCTGCTTGACAGAATATCCCCTGAGGATTTTGTGAAGGATGAGCAGATGCCATACTGGGCGGAGATATGGCCGGCCGCGGTAACGTTGTCGGAATTTATCGTTGAGAGGCTCGATGTTGCCGGAAAAAAAATTGTTGAGATCGGTGCAGGGGTCGGGGCGGCTAGTGTAGCCGCGGCTGCAATGGGGGCGGATGTGCTGGCAACGGATTATTCCCGTGAAGCCCTGCGTTTTATTCGTCTGAATGCCTTGAAAAACAATGTTGACCTGAACGAAGAACGGCTTGACTGGCGGTGTATTCACCGTGATGACAGGTTTGATATGCTTTTTGCGGCTGATGTTCTTTACGAGAGAGTGAATCTGTTGCCTATTGTGAACGCTGTTGAAAAAATGGTCAAGCCGGAAGGTTGTGCCTATATCGCGGATCCGAGAAGACGGCTGGCGGAACAGTTTCTCGACCTTGCGTTTGAGAATGGTTTTTCCGTGACAAGCTATGCGAAAAACTTCAGCAGGGGAAAGCAGATCATTCCCGTTACTGTTTACAGGTTATCAAGATCTCCGGGGGAACATGTCTGAGAAACCGGCACGGCTATGGCGTTATTGCCCTCGAAACGGCGCATTGTTATGGAAAATCATGTTTCTCGAACCGGATCTGGTTGTCTGTGAAAACCGGCTGGAAGAAACCAATAAAACGTTTTTTACCTGCCTTTTACTCCAGTCAGGCAAGGAAGTCCTGAAAGATTTTACGCTTGAAGAACGTGTTGGCAAACCAGTGCCGGAATGTTGCATGACCGGCCTTGAAACAGCCAGGGGCAATCTGTTCTATATCCACGGTTACCAGGATAACAGTCCCGAGCATGCAGGTATCTGGGCGGTTGATCCCATTAAGGCTTCTGTAGTATGGGCCATGCCTGTAGCGGCTTTTGTTGCAAACCTTGAAGCGGGAATGCTGGTATACTCGGCAGGGTCTTTCGCGGGTTTTCCCGAAAGAAGTTATATGCTGCTGGACTGTATGACCGGTGAGGTGATTGACACGATTGGAGAAGATGCGCAAAGGGCAAATGCCCTGCGTCGTGAATCGCTGAGTGACGAGGAGATACAGAAGGTACTGCTTCCCGGGGTGCCGGAACCGGGCTGTTCGATCCCTGGACTGTCGGGGGATGGATTCGGTGAATATATTGAGCATGACGGGGGGCTTGTTACCGTTATTCATACACCGGGCAAAGGAGGTGAAGGGTTTGACGCGACTATAAGAGGGTATCGCAAGGGCAGTATGGTTTATGAAGACATACTTGCTGCGGGTACGGCGGTTCCCTGTGTGAATTATTTCCTCCTCCGGGGCGTTACGTTGTATTATATCAGAAACATGAATGAACTGATCTCCGTGCGTCTGTAATGCAGAAAAACAAGGAGAAGAACACCACGGCGGCTGAAAAAACAGCAAAATACCGTGGTCTGGACAGCTTTATCGGCTACATGAGAGGCCAGAGAATGTATTCTGAGCATACCTGCAAGGCATACCGCAAAGATATTATCCAGTTTTACGATTTTCTCTTTCATCACCATGGTTCAGCCACAGGTTCGGATATAGATCCGGCGTTGGTTACCGTACTTGATATGCGTCTGTTCCTTGGTTCTCTGCTGGAAAAAGGGCTGCAGCCGAAATCAATAGCAAGGAAGCTGGCTGCGGTAAAAAGCTTTTACGGTTATCTTCTTGAAACCGGTGATGTAAAGGTTTCTGTTCCGGCCCAGATTGTTACTCCCCGCTTCAGCAAACATGTTCCGGGGTTCCTCAACGAAGAGCAGACTGAAAGTCTTTTTGACAAGATTCTTGTTTCGCCTCCGCAGCATCCGGTTCCTCGCAAAAAGGATGCTCTTGAAGAACAGTTTACGTTTACACGAGACAAGGCAATCCTTGAGGTGCTTTACGGATGTGGGCTGCGTATCTCGGAGGTTGTCGGGCTTGAGCATGAACAGGTCAGTCTTGAACAGGGTTTCATGAGGATTACCGGTAAAGGCAACAAGCAGCGTATCGTGCCGCTGGGGACTCATGCCGCTGGGGCGCTGAAAAATTATTTTGAAGTCAAACGAAACTTCTTTAGAATAAAAAAAAGAGAAGAGCCTGATACTGCATATGTCTTTGTAACAAAAAAAGGTACAGGCATTTATCCGGTTCTTGTTCAACGGGTTACAAAAAAATATCTGTCGGCGGTCACGGAACTCGAGTATAAAAATCCACATGTTCTGCGTCATAGTTTTGCAACGCATATGCTGAATAACGGCGCCGATCTCAAAAGTGTAAGTGAAATGCTGGGGCATACCAATCTGACCGCCACTGAAATATATACGCATGTAACCTTTGGAAGGGTCAGGGAAGTTTATGAGAAAGCTCATCCCAAGGCATGAATGCGCTACGGCGGAGAGCTTTCTTGAGTGTTCTTTTCTGTTTTTCATTACATTTAAAAGGAGGTTGCCTATGGCAAAGGCAGAAGTAAACGAAGCGGTAAACGTACAGGTTACCTTACGACATACAAACAGCCACCGTGATATGGAACAGTATGCCCGTGATGCCGTTCAGGCGTTGGGCAGGATTTTTTTGGGGATTGTCAACTGTCATGTGATACTGGATCATCAGAAAAACGATTTTGAGAAAAACAAACTTGCGGAAGTAACGGTTCATATTCCGCAGAACGTTCTCGTGGCCAAGGAAGCGGCAGCAACATATGAGCAGGCAATTGACAGCTGTGTGGATGCAATGGGGAGACAACTGAAAAAGCATAAAGAAAAGCTGCTGAATCACAGGTAATTTCTCATGTAACAGGGTCGGAAATCCGGCCCTGTTTTACTTTGATGCACCTCTTACTTGCTACTATCATGAACTTTGATCAAAAAGGCCTGAAAAGGCGATCGATGACTGTCGAGTATTTTGTTGAAAATATCAACAAGACTATCGATATAAAGCTTCGCCGGCTGAACAAGGTCGATGAGCGGAAAAGGCGTATCTACGACAGGGATCTGCACCGACCCGGCCTTGCGCTGGCGGGCTTCACCAATCTGTTTACCTACAAGAGGGTCCAGATCCTTGGAAATACCGAGACGCGGTTCCTCAATCAGCTCGACAACAAGGCGAGGATACAGGCTTTTGAAAATATCGTCAAGCATAAAGTTCCGTGTATCATTCTCACAAGCAATAACAAACTTGATCCGGTGTTGCTTGATATGGCTACCGAGGCGGGTATTGCGGTTCTGGCAACACGTAATGCATCGACAAAAACCATCTTTCTGATTACTGATTTTCTCGTTGACCGGTTTTCGGTGTATCAGCAGTATCATGGTTCGATGGTTGATGTTTATGGTGTCGGAGTTTTTCTTGTCGGCAAAAGCGGTCTGGGAAAGTCGGAAGTTGCGCTTGATCTTGTGGAAAGAGGACACCGGCTGGTTGCAGATGATGCTGTCGTTATCAACAGGAAGGGGGAAAAAGTGCTTATCGCTTCGAGGAACAGCATCATTGACCATTTCATGGAAATCCGCGGTCTTGGGGTGGTTGACGTCAAGGCGGCGTTCGGTATCAGGGCGATCAGAGAAAAAAAAGTTGTGCAGGTGGTTGTTGAGTTGATGCAGTGGAACGAGGGAATGGACTATGAACGTTTGGGTCTTGACACCAAAACGACGAAAATTCTCGGTGTCGAGGTGCCGCTGGTGCAATTGCCTATCAATCCGGGTAAAAATATTACCGTGATCATCGAGGTGGTTGCCCTCAACTATCTGTTACAGCAATATTCGGGGTATGTGGCTGCAGAAGCTCTTGAAGAAAGAATCAAAAGGTCTATTGATGGTGAGTCGATGTTGAGTGCAAGGTTTGGGAGTAACTATTTTGCAAAGGATTATGAATAGAAAAATAAGCATGAAAGGTATTGCCGTCATTTCGGCAATGGTTGTCATCATGTTTGCAGGCTGTTCGGGAAAGGGAGGCAACGATGGGGTAACTGCCGGTGATTCCACTCTGGTCATTGCCATGCTTGGCGATGCCAACTATCTCAATCCTGTTATAGGTGCTTCGGTAACATCGAGAAATGTTTACGGGCTTCTCTATCCGGGACTGCTGGAAAGTGAGTTCGATACGACATCGGGCCTTCTGAATTTTGTCGCCCTGGAGAAGAAACTAAGGGAAACGTTCACGGATGCAATGCCGAAAAAACCGGGTGGAGCCCTTGCAAAGACCTGGAAAATGAGCGAAGATCACCGTTCTATAACCTATACGCTAAGAAGCGATGCACGGTGGAACGATGGTACCCCGATAACCTCTCATGACTTCAAGTTTGCCTATACGCTGTACGGTAACCCCCTCATTGCAAGTCCCCGGCAGCAGTTTCTTGCCGAGCTTGCGGGTGCCGATAAAGGTGAGATTGATTTCGACAAGGCAATCGAGACACCTGACGACACGACGCTGGTGTTCAACTTCTATAAGCAGGTTCCGGAACAGCTTGCCCTGTTTCACACTTCTCTGACTCCGATGCCGAAACACAAGTGGAAAGATGTTCCTCCCCGGGAGTTCAGGCATTCGCCACTCAACCAGAAACCACTGGGCGCCGGGCCTTATGTGCTCCGGGACTGGCAGAAACAGCAACAGATCGTTCTGGCTTCGAATCCAATGTGCAATCTACCCAAGCCCGGCAACATACCGCGTGTCATGTTCAGAATTGTGCCTGACTACACGGTGCGTCTGGCACAGCTTCAAACCGGAGCAGTGGATGTTGTTGAAAATATAAAACCGGAAGACTTCGAGGGGCTTGAAAACGCAAAGGCAGGTGTGGAAATCAAGTCTGTCGGGCTTCGGGTGTATGACTATGTCGGATGGTCGAATATCGACCAGGAAGCTTATCGTCGAGATGGTACCATAAAACCTCACCCTTTGTTCGGCTCGGCAAAAGTACGACGGGCACTGACGCTGGCGATCGACCGGCAATCCATTCTCGATGGGTATCTCGGAGAGTATGGAGTCGTTGCAAGTACCGATATTTCCCCCTCTCTCAAGTGGGCCTATAACGATGCGGTTCTGCCTTACCCTTATGATCCTGCCGAAGCTGTCAGGTTGCTGGAAGAAGAGGGCTGGAAACCGGGGCCGGACGGCATACGCGAGAAAGACGGCAAAAAGTTCGGTTTTGTTCTCTTCACCAATGCAGGAAATGCACGAAGAAATTTTGCAAGTGTCATCATTCAGCAGAATCTCAGAGAAATAGGTATTGACTGTCAGCTTGATGTTCAGGAGTCGAATGTCTTTTTCGAGAACCTCCGCCTGCGCAAGATCGACGCGTGGATGGCCGGGTGGTCGATCGGACTTGAAATAGATCCTCTCGATGGATGGGGGTCGGATCTGGAAAAGAGCCGCTTCAATTTTACCGGTTACCAGAACCCGAGAATTGATGCGCTTTGCGAGCTTGCCAAAGCCGAGCTGAACTCGCTGGACGCGAGGCCTTACTGGCTGGAGTATCAGGAGATTTTGCATCGTGACCAGCCGACGACATTTCTTTACTGGATAAAAGAGACGCAGGGGTTTAGCCGGAGGATTGAAGGCGAGGAACTGAACATACTCAGTACATTCTATAATATTGATGACTGGACGTTTTCCCCGTCTGCAAGTGTGGCGGAGTAGGGAAGAAAAGTCAAAAATCAAAAATGGGACAAGGGACTCGATGCTTGTCTATATAGCACGCCGTTTGCTGGTTGCGATCCCTCTGGTTTTCGGTGTTTTGACATTGACCTTTTTCATTATCCGGCTTGCTCCGGGTGATCCGGCGGCGCTGTTTATACAGCCGGGTATCAGTCCTAAGGTTGCCGATCAGATTCGTGAGCAGTACGGATTGAATGACCCTTTGTTTATCCAGTATATCAAGTGGCTGGGCAGTGTGTTGCAGGGGGACTTCGGCCGCAGTTTCAGCCGGGCGCAGCAGCCGGTTTTCGACGTGATAGCACAGGCCCTGCCTGTTACCATGACCATCGCCCTTCTGACGCTTGCGGCCAACTTTATTCTTGGCATTTTCATTGGAGTTATTTCGGCGGTCAGGCAGAACAGTTATCTCGACAGGTTCCTGACGGTCGGGGCGCTTTTTTTCTACTCGATGCCGGAGTTCTGGTTCGCCCTGATGATGATTATTGTTTTTGCTCTGAAGTTGCAGATTTTTCCTGCATCAGGGCTGAACGAGGTTGGTGCCGAATCGTATGGTCCTTTCAGGTTTCTGCTGGACAGGTTATGGCATCTGGTGCTGCCGGTAACGGTATTGAGCATCAACGGTGCCGCCGGTATAGCTCGCTATGTACGGGGGAGCATGCTCGAAGTGATACGTCAGGATTATATCCGGACGGCGCGGGCGAAAGGTCTTTCTGAAAAAGTGGTAATTGTTCGTCATGCTCTTCGCAACGCTCTTTTGCCTGTTATTACCCTGATGGGCGGGTCACTACCGTTTATATTCAGCGGAGCATTGTTTATCGAAGTGATTTTTGCGTTCCCCGGTATGGGGCGCGTGACCGTCGAGGCTATTTTTGCCCGTGATTACCCCCTGATTATCGCGAATACTTTCATATCCGGCACCCTGATCATTATCGGCAACCTTGTGGCGGATGTGCTGTATGCTGTTGTTGATCCGAGAATCAAACTGTAGTCGGTTATATAAACCATTTTCCTGCTATTACCGTGCGCGAAGAACTGTTGAACACACCAACCAGTCCTGCCGAGGAGAAATTCGAGGAGCAAATACGTCCTCTTTCGCTTGACGATTTTTCCGGACAGCCACGACTGACCGACAACCTTCGTGTGTTTATCGCTGCGGCAAGGAAGAGGGGAGAGGCTCTTGACCATGTGTTGTTTTCCGGTCCACCGGGACTGGGCAAAACAACGCTCGCCCATATTATTGCGTCTGAATTGGGGGGCGGGATAAAAGTTTCGTCCGGCCCGCTCCTCGATAAGCCCGGAAACCTTGCGGGTATCCTGACAAGTCTCAATAAGGGTGATGTGCTGTTTATAGACGAGATTCACAGGTTGACGCCGGCTGTTGAAGAGTATCTCTATTCC
>JAKSCY010000724.1 GCA_022360355.1 Chlorobiales bacterium | reverse complement strand
GGCATGGAGTGCGATTTTGCGGTATCGATAGCAAGACGAAGCCGCGGGTTTCCATTGGGGTCCCCGCCGCCCGTTTTTGCCGCAATGGTAATCTCGCGGACCAGTTTTGTAAACAAGTTACCTCTTTTCTGATCAGTTGCCGCTTTCTTCCTTTTAATCGTCGACCATTTGCTGTGTCCTGACATAATTGAAATTCACTGATTGAACAAAACAGAAAAATACCCGTTTATGATAATAGATTTATTTTCTTTAACCTAAGCTGAACAATCGTAAGAACATCCGAACAGTAACGAGCTTGCATGCGCGGTGCAGCCGGAAAACCCGATAACCAAGCTCATGTTTACATGGCATCGTTCTACACTACCGCAAATTAATCACAAGAAAAAATAATGACAAACCGGTTAGTCGCATATCAGGGCGAGCCCGGAGCATACAGTGAAATTGCAGCACTGCGCTTTGGTTATCCCGCACCGTTTGAAACATTTGACGAGGCGTTTCATGCGGTAGAACACAGAGAGGTTTCATGTGCGGTCATTCCCATTGAAAATTCTCTCGGCGGCAGCATTCATCACAACTACGACCTGCTGATGCAGCACCCTGTCAGTATAATCGCTGAAACTTTTGTTAAAGTAGAGCACTGTCTGCTTGGGCTGCCTGAAGCATCGGAGAGCAATAACGGGAAAGTCCTGTCACATCCTCAGGCCCTTTCCCAGTGCCGGAATTTTTTCACTGCTCACAGCAACCTCAAGCCGGAAGTAGCTTACGACACGGCAGGCAGCGCAAAAATCATCGCCACCGAGAAGAAGCGGGATCATTTTGCCATCGCCTCCAAAAGAGCCGCCGAACTCTACGGTTTGAAAATCTTCCGGGAAAACCTTGCCGACGAGGATTGGAATTTCACCCGTTTTTTCTGTATTGCTCATGAAAAACACACTGCCGACCTCACGTTCAGGAAAAAACCGGATACCACGAGGCAGAAAACATCGATCGTATTTACCCTGCCAAATGAGCAGGGATCGCTCTTCAAAGCTATGGCAACACTGGCGCTGCGGGAAATCGACATGACCAAAATCGAGTCCCGGCCTTCACGAATGAAGGCCTTCGAATATTTTTTCTATGTGGACTTCATCGGCCACGAGAGCGACCCCAATATTCTTAACGCCCTGATGCACCTCAGGGAATTCGCAACAATGGTCAAAGTCCTGGGCAGTTATGGTGTCGTTGAGTAATAACGGTCAATTTCAACTGACATTCGACACGAGCAAAGCCTCGAACCCCGAGCAGCCGCAGAGTACCGGAAAAAAGCCCGCCCTTTTTCTGCTCGATGGCATGGCGCTGGTTTACCGGTCGTTTTTCGCCCTGCAGCGCACCGCGATGTCAACGAAAAGCGGTATTCCCACAGGCGCAACCTACGGGTTCCTCATGACCCTGCTGAAAATATTTGAAACCTACAAACCGGAGTACCTCGCCGTTGCTTTTGACAGCAAGGAAAAAACATTCAGGCATACTCTCTATGCCCCTTACAAGGCAAACCGCCCGGAACCGCCGGAGGATCTCGTCGCACAGCTTGCTGCGATTTTCAAGCTTGTCGAGGCGATGCGGATACCCGTCCTCAAACAACCGGGCTATGAAGCCGATGACCTCATAGGAAGCGCCGTCAGACAGTTCGAGCACCAATGCGATGTATATATTGTCACACCGGACAAAGACCTTGCACAGCTTGTCCATGAAGGCGTAGCCATTCTCAAGCCCGGCAAAAAACAGAATGAACTGGAACTTCTGGGCGATGGTGAAATCAGGGAGCAGTTCGGCGTATTACCGAAACATTTTATCGATTTTCTGACCCTGACCGGCGACAGTTCGGACAACCTACCCGGAGCAAAAGGCATCGGCCCGAAAACCGCCTCAAAACTTCTCAACACCTACGGCAGCCTGGAAGCCATCCTGGAAAATCTCGACGAACTGGCCCCGAAATCACGTAAAAGCCTCGAGGAGTTCGAGACCAGCCGCAAGCTGGTTCAGGATCTCGTCACGATCAGGACCAACCTTGACCTTGGCACGACACTGCATGAGCTGGAGTGTCGTGAACCCGACGGCTCACAGCTCTTCAGTCTGCTTGAGCGGCTGGAAATGAAAAGCATCGCCGCAAAAATCCCTCAAATCTTTCCCGGAACACTCCCGGCCCAGAACAGCGGCTCTGAAAACACAGATCAGCCTTTTTCTCCTCCAAAAGGAGCGGTCTATCGTCTCATCGACAGTGAAAGCGGTTTAGCAGAACTCGCAAAAAAACTCGAACAACAGAAAAGCTTCGCTATCGATACCGAAACAACCAGCCTGAACACCTTCGAGGCTGAACTTGTGGGTGTTTCAGTCAGCTGGGAACCAGGTCGGGCATATTTCATATACTGCTCGGGTCAAGGTCTCAGCGCAAAAAAAGCCCTCGGAATGATCAGACATGTGCTCGAAAACCCCTCTATTGAGAAAACAGGGCAAAACCTCAAATACGATATCCTTGTACTGAAAAACTATGGGGTACGGCTTACCCCGGTCGGCTTCGATACCATGCTTGCAAGTTATGTTATCAATCCTGAGGAAAAACACAATCTTGACGATCTTGCCGAAAGGCATCTCAATCACCGGACAATAACGTACAGTGAGCTTACCGGTGCCGGGAAAAAAGCAATCCCCATACACGAGGTGCCGATCGATCAGCTTACTGTCTATGCTTGCCAGGATGCGGATATAGCCCTGCAACTCGAACAGAAACAGAAAGTACTGCTCCGGGAAAACAAAGAGCTCGAACAACTCTGCCGGGACATAGAGTTCCCGCTTGTTGAAGTACTTGCGGACATGGAATACCTGGGCATTGCCCTTGATACAAAACAGCTTGAACGAACGTCGGAAACAGTCAACTGTCAGCTTGCAGATCTTACCGAAAGGATCTATGAAACAGCGGGTACGAGCTTCAACATCGATTCGCCAAAACAGCTTGCCGACATTCTTTTCAACGTTCTCGGCCTGCCTCCGAAAAAAACAACCAAAACCGGCTACTCAACCAATGTGCAGGTACTCGAAGAACTCGCCCTGCTTCACCCGGTCGCAAGGGATGTCTTAGAGTACCGCAGCCTCCAGAAACTCAAAACAACTTATATCGAAGCCCTGCCGAAAATGCTCAACCGGAAGACAGGCAGACTGCACACATCATTTAACCAGCACATTACGGCAACGGGAAGACTCTCGTCATCAAACCCCAACCTGCAGAATATCCCGATTCGCACCCCGCTTGGCAAGGAAATCCGCAAAGCTTTCATACCCTCAAGGAGTGACCGTTACCTTCTTTCCGCCGACTATTCCCAGATCGAGCTTCGTATTGCGGCTGAAATATCACAGGATTCCCAGCTTATAGACGCGTTCAGAAACCGCGAAGATATTCATACTGCAACCGCAAAAACAATCTTCGATACAGACAACATAACCGCAGAAATGAGGAGAAAAGCCAAGGAGGTAAACTTCGGCGTCCTTTACGGCATTCAGCCTTACGGACTGGCTCAACGACTTAACATACCGCAAAAAGAAGCCAAGGCAATCATTGAAACCTACACACTGAAGTATCCCGGACTGTTCGATGCGCTGCAGGCAACCATTGATACAGCCGCCGATAAAGGATACGTCACTACGTTGACCGGACGCAGGCGATATATCGACAATTTGCGCAGCAAAAACCGGAATATCCGGATGGCTGCTGAACGGGCCGCCATGAACACGCCCATCCAGGGTACTGCCGCGGATATCATCAAGTGCGCAATGAGCCTTGTTGCCGAAAAAATCAAAAAGAACGGCATGCAGTCTTCCATGCTCTTGCAGGTCCATGATGAACTTGTTTTCGAAACCACAAAAGAAGAAAAAGAAGCTCTTTCAAAGATGACCGTGGATTGTATGGAACAAGCATCCAGGCTATGCGGCCTTGAAACAGTGCCCGTAGAAGTTGAAACAGGCGTTGGAAAAAACTGGCTGGACGCCCACTGAGACAGAAAGGACGTATTGCCGAACAGAAAACTTTTTTTATATTTTCGGAATTCGTGAAGATATTCCCTGCACATCCCAAGACCCGGAGGCCGATGTTTTCCAGGAAAAGCTTCTACTATCTCACAGAAGACGGCAGGTTTATGCCACTGCATACCCTGGTGATTCTGTTTGCAGGTGTTTTGGTTGTTGTTTCTTTTGTGGCAGCAACCGCGATTTTTGGATTTCGCAACCTGAATCAGGAAAAGCCACTCCAACAACCCTCCGGCACCGAATCACTCTTCTCACTGCAAAAACAGATCAACAGGCTCGAGCAGGAACTTGAGTCTCTCTCTGAATCCGACAACCAGTTACGGCTTGCGGTCAACCTCCCGGCTGTATCCGAAGAAGAAAAAAGCATGGGAACCGGTGGAAGCCGCACCATGGCTTTTTTTGCCAACAGGGAATCATCGGCACGCCTTCTTGCGATGACCGAAAAGAAGATCGAGACTCTCAGCCTTAAAATCGAACAGCAAAAAGACAGCCATAAAAAGATTCAGAACACCTGGGATAAAAATCAGGAACTTTTTGCCTCGATCCCCGCACTGAAACCGATAAACGGGCGGGTTACCAGCGGTTTTGGCGTTCGCCATCACCCCATATACAAACGGCGTATACATCATGACGGCGTTGATTTCTCTGCGCCAATCGGCACAAAGGTCTACGCTCCGGGAGACGGCATTGTTCGCTATACCGGGTATAATTTCGGCTACGGGAACAAGATTGTCATTGACCACGGCTACGGCTACAAAACGATCTATGCACATCTTTCAAAATCAATAGTCAAAGCAGGCCAACGGGTAAAACGAGGAGATATTATAGCTCTCTCGGGTAATACCGGTATTTCCACAGGTCCACACCTGCACTATGAGATTCACAAAAACAACCGGAAAATAAATCCATCGGGATACTTTTTTGATAACTTCACACCTGAAAGTTACCTGACAGCAAAACCTGCCTCAAAACAGAACGACAGTAGCTCATAAATCCGACTTAACAAGTAATATCACATGTTCTGGAACCTGGACCTGGCAAGATATATTGCCGACGCACCATGGCCTGCCACAAAGGATGAATTGATTGACTTCGCGAACCGAACCGGCGCCCCGCAAGCCGTCATTGACAACCTGAGTGATCTGCCTGAAAGCGATGAACTATATGAAAGTCTTGAAGAAATATGGCCGGATTACCCCACGGATGAAGATTTTTGCTATGGAGATGAAGAGCCGATAAATTAGGAGAATGTCACGACGCGTGTGTTTTTTCTACATAAAAAAATCATCCGGCTGTGCACAGCCTTTCTGATTCTTTCGATCATCACACCGACCGCTTCCCCGCCATTGTGCATAGCCCAAAACCAGAAAACTTCTGAGTCCGGCAACCAGACCTACGTCAAAAAAATAGCGATAACAGGAAATCAGGCACTGAGCAAGGAAGAAATCCTGGAAGTCATTTCCACCTCGAAGGACCTTTTCGACCAGGATGTTTTTAATCGCGATATTGCCCTGATCAAAAAGCTTTATACGTTCAAGGGATTCTTCCACGCGGTGATCACCCCCTCGGTATCAAAGCCCGACAAAAAAAACAGGATTACCCTCACCATAGACATTGAAGAAAATCCTCCGGCACGAATCGACTCTGTACGATATGAAGGTCTCGATAAAATTCCGGACTCTCTGAAAACAACATACCTGCAGAAAAGCAATCTCAAGCGTGACTCGGTTTTCACGGTCGATAACCTCATAGAGGAAAGGGACCGGACAATTGATTTTTTTAAAGAGTACGGTTATGCATTCATGCATGAAGACAGTATCCGCATACAGGTGGATACTGCCGGCACACAGGCCGGCGTACAGGTCAACGTCAAACTCCCTCAACTGCTCGTTTACGGCCCCTTACAGGTCGTTGTCCATGACCCGTTCACCGGCGACGATCCCGATTTGCCGGAGCTGAAAAAAACCCGTCAGGACAGCATTGACATAGTTGTCCACGGGGATCAGAAGCTCTCATCCGATCTTATCACGAACTTTACCGCTTATCGGCCCGGAGACACAACCCGTCAGTCGCTGCAGCAGAAAACCCTGCAAAACTTCGGATCGACAAATGTATTCTCCTCGGTTTTCATTCGAAACGATTCGGTTCGTCAGGGAACACTCTCCACGTCAATCCACCTTGAGCCCAAACCAAAGCACCTTATCGAACCGAAAATCTACGTAGACAACCGCTATGGCGATTTTTTCGCAGGAGCATCCGTGCGCTATGAAAACAAGAACCTTTTCGGAGGCGCCGAAAACCTGAAGGTGACAACCGATTTCGGCATGCAGATCAGCAAATCAAACGATCTGCTCAAAAATCTTGATGAAAACCAGTACTCACAGTACAGACCCTACGAATTCGGGCTCTCTGCAAACCTTGTCATGCCTGAACTGAAAAAGCCCGGCAACATCTACACGGGGACTCTTGAGTACTCACGCTCCCGTTTACCGATCCTTCTCGACAACCAGAAAGGTTTGCTGCGCATGAGTCATAACGCCCAGCTCACACAGAAATCGCGCCTGATTTTCGACTTCTTCGAGCTGGAGCTGGTAAAAAAAGATTCCCTCAACGGCTTCAAACAGCTTTTCAAAACCGACCTGGCGGACAATATCGGTGTTGACCCTTCCGATGCAATTGCCGTAGACAACAGCCTGGACAGTCTTTTACAGACCAACATCAATCAGACCTTCCGTCTTCAGTATTTTTACTCGAACAGGAATGACCCGTCACGCAAGACAACCTACACCTGGAATGTCAGCCTTGAAGAAGTTGGCAGCCTTGCCTATCTTATTGATGAATATCTCGATACCCGCAGTTATGAAGGATTTACAAAAGGTGATCCGCAAATTTTCGGCACTCCCTATTCCCAGTTTCTCAAGGCAAGCGGTCAGTTTACTTTTGTCAGAAACCTTACGGAACAACAGCAGCTTGCCGGCAGGGTATTTCTCGGCGCAATGACTCCTTACGGTAAAGCCGACGCGACACCCGACGAACGCCGTTTTTACGCCGGCGGACCAAACAGTATGAGAGGCTGGCTGTTCAGCACGCTGGGTCCCGGAAGCAATGACAGTGAGGCAGCCGCAACACTGGGAGCGGATATTAAAATTGAAGGGAACCTGGAGTATCGTCTGAAATTCTTTAAACTTTTCGGGCACCCGTCCGGTATTGCTTTTTTCACGGACGTTGGAAATATCTGGGACAGAAAAGGCCCTTATGGATTGACTCTCAAGTCCCTTTACAGGGATATCGCCTGGGATGCAGGTATCGGTTTACGTATAGGCTCGCCTATCGGCCCGTTCCGCTTTGATTTTGGCTATAAGCTCTACGACCCGTCACAAACCAATCCCTGGCAACTCTCTGACTGGAGCATCGGGGATTTTACATTCAATTTTGGAATCGGAGAACCGTTTTAATCTGTCAATAACCTGTAATCACTAATTACTGAAGTAACACAAGCTATGCAGTCAAAAAAAACTCTTCTTGCCCCATCCATTCTTTCAGCGGACTTCACACAACTCGCTGCGTCCATTGAACTTGCTGAAAAAGCCGGAGCAGACTGGATTCACTGCGATGTCATGGATGGCCATTTTGTTCCGAACATAACGTTCGGACCTTTTATCATAAAGGCAATTGCGCAGTGCTCAAACCTCACTATCGATACGCACCTGATGATTTCCGATCCCGACACCTACATTCCCGACTTCATAAAAGCCGGGTCTCATCAGATTACCGTTCACCAGGAAACCTGCGCCCATCTGCACAGAAACGTTCAGCTTATTAAAAGCCTTGGCGCAAAGGCAGGCGTATCGATCAACCCCGGGACACCGGTATCGACACTGGAGTCGATACTACCGGACCTTGATCTTGTTCTGCTTATGTCGGTAAACCCCGGATTTGGAGGCCAGACGTTCATTCCATCATCTCTGGGCAAGATCAGGCAGCTTGATGCCATGCGTACCGCACTCAATCCGGAAATGGTTATCGCCGTAGACGGAGGAGTAACTGTCGATAACGCTCAGGACATTGTCTCGGCAGGCGCCGATGCCCTGATTGCAGGCACGGCATTCTTCAAGGCTGAAAACCCTGCTGAAGCCGCGGCAAAAATCAAGTCCGCTTCCAGGTAAACTGTTGCAGTTCGGAACCCAGCAGACCTTCACCGATCAGGACAGCGTCAAACGACGCATCCTGCATCATGGTTACATCGGAGACATGTTTCAGGCCGCTTTCTGCAACTGAAACAACTTCATCGGGTATTACAGGCCTGAGATGAAGCGAGGTATCGAGAGAAACACTGAAGTCTTTCAAATCCCGGTTGTTGACACCTACAATTGTCGCACCTGCTGCCAATGCACATTCCAGCTCAGGGCGATCGTGCACCTCTACAAGAGCATCGAGGCCTATCCCTGCCGCAACCTGCAGATAATCCCTGAGGCTCGTACTGTCCAGCGCTGCGACAATAAGCAGAACGGCATCGGCCCCTATCAGACGTGCCTCGTATATCTGCAACTCGTCGATAATAAAATCCTTGCGTAAAACAGGAAGATCAAAGGCGCCACTCACCTGCTGAAGGTATTCGTTCGAGCCCTGAAAAAAATTACGATCCGTAAGCACGGAAAAAGCAGAGGCACCGATTTCAGCATAACGACGGGCTATTTCAAGCGGCTTGAAATTTTCCACCATGACCCCTCTGGAGGGTGAGGCTTTCTTAACCTCGGCAATGAGCCGCACAGTACCGTCGTTATTTTTCAGTGCACCCCTGAAATCCCTTGTCGGAGGGAGATCCGCCTCAACGTCACGGTAACGGGATACCGGAGCCTGCTGCTTTAAAACATCTACCTCGCAGGCCTTGTAATCGAGGATTTTGGTCAGATATGTGGTCATCATGATGAGGAGGGAGATCCGCCGGCCATGTCTCTCAATTCATTCTCGAAATCAACAATTTGCTGGATATTGTCCAGAAACCAGGGATCTATGCCGGTCGACTGATGAATCTCTTCAACGGTTGCGCCCGCCTGAAAAGCATAACGGAGGTAGAACATCCTGTCGGCTTTCGGCACCTTGATCTTTTCAAGAAGATCTTCCTTGGCGAATTTCCTCTGCTGCTGTGTCATCCCGACAACGTTCATGATGTCCTTTCCGTCACAGCCGAGACCTGCACGACCGATCTCAAGCCCGCGCAGGGATTTCTGAAGCGCTTCCCGGAAATTCCGCCCGAAAGCCATAACCTCTCCGACGGATTTCATCTGAACACCAAGCTTCGAATCAACATTTTTGAACTTCTCGAAATCCCACCTGGGAATCTTCACGACACAATAATCAATAACCGGCTCGAAACTCGCCGGAGTTGATTTGGTGATATCATTCTGAATTTCATCAAGCGTATAGCCAACTGCAAGCTTTGCTGCAACCTTGGCGATAGGAAATCCGGTAGCCTTCGATGCAAGAGCTGAACTGCGGGAAACTCTGGGGTTCATCTCGATAATAATAACCCTCCCGTTCTCGGGGTTGATGGCAAACTGAATGTTGCTGCCCCCGGTTTCCACACCTATTTCACGTATGATTTTTATCGATGCGTCTCTCAGGATCTGGTACTGGCGGTCGGAAAGCGTCTGGGCAGGCGCAACGGTAATACTGTCGCCGGTGTGAACCCCCATCGGGTCTACATTTTCAATAGAACAGACAATAATAACGTTGTCGGCAAGATCACGGATAACCTCAAGCTCAAACTCTTTCCAGCCAATAAGGCACTCCTCGACAAGCACCTCGCCAATAGGACTTTCAGCGATACCGCGCCTGACTGCATCGTAGTAATCGGCTTTGGTTTCCGCAAAACCTCCTCCGGTTCCGCCGAGCGTGAATGAGGGCCGTATAACAATTGGCAGCCCGATCTCTTCAAGGGCCTCCTTGGCTTCTTTTTCATTACGCACAAAGAAACCTTTTGCCATCTCGAGGCCGAGCTTCTTCATGGCATCACTGAAAAACTCCCGGTTCTCGGCCTTTCTTATAGCCCTCAGCTTGGCGCCGATAAGCTCAACACCGTTCCGTTCCAGCACCCCGCTTTCAGCAAGGCTTACGGCAGTATTCAATGCTGTCTGCCCCCCCATTGTCGGCAGCAGTGCGTCCGGCTTCTCCTTCTCGATTATCTTCTGGACATATTCAGGGGTAATCGGCTCAATGTAAGTACTGTCGGCAGACTCTATGTCCGTCATGATGGTCGCGGGGTTGCTGTTTACCAGAATAACCCTGTAACCATCCTCCTTCAGAGCCCGGCAGGCCTGTGTACCGGAGTAATCGAACTCACATGCCTGACCGATAACAATCGGACCGGCACCTATCACTAAAATCGACTTTATATCTTTCCGTTTTGGCACTTTTTTCCGGTTTTAAACTTTTCAAACGATAAACGATGGTAATGTACAAAATTCACCGGGATGATGTTAATGGTGATTCGTTATTCTAAAACCTGAATGGTTTCCTGGTGAAATCCTCCCGATTCACGGCGATACCATGACGTAACGGCTGCCGGCTGCATGTTCTGAATAGAAATGATAATCATCGAATGCCCCGGCCTGGCAAAATCGACATCATTGTTTGAAGGAATGGCCGCCGAACCGATATGGGAATGATATGATCCGACAATCTCGTACCCGAGACCTGCCGCCTCCCTCTCAACATCGATGTATTCGGAAAAAGAAATCTCAAAACCATGCTCCTTGCCGTTATAGAGCACATTGGCACAGGGAGCTATCTCATAGACCACATTCTCATATTCTCCCTTGTGACCCGGCAGCCTTGTTCCTGCCAAGAGACCGCAGCATTCATAAGGGACATCCCTCAGGGCGTGCTCCTGTATTATTTCAAATTGGCGACGGAGTAATTGCATGTGCTTCCCGACCGTTCAAAAAAGTGCCTTAGCTCCGATATCACGACGGTAGTAGGCACCATCAAAATCCACGTAACCGACTGCACTGTAGGCAAGATCAATGCTTTCTTTCAGGGTAGGAGCCTGCGCAGTTACGGAAAGAACCCTTCCACCGGCCGTTTTCAGCACTCCCCCGTCAAATGATGTACCAGCGTGAAAAAGCATCACGTTGTCCAGCTCTTTCAGCTTCGACTCAACAACCGAGATCTCCTTGCCTTTTTCATAGCTGTCGGGATATCCTTTCGAGGCGAGAACAACGGTTGTAGCTGCCTCTCCCTTCATTTCGAAAGAAACTTCACCGAGAGTACCGTTAAGGCTTGCTTCAATCACCGTGACCAAATCACTTTCAAGCAAGGGGAGCACAACCTGGGCTTCAGGATCGCCGAGACGGGCATTGTACTCGACAACCGAAGGTTCACCGTTCTCGATCATGAGACCGATATACAAAAAACCGGTATATGGAGAGCCTTCCTTCCGCATGCCTTCGAGTGTCGGTATGACAACCTGCTTCTCGACTTTTTTCAGCACTTCCTCGCTGACAAGAGGAGCAGGCGCATAAGCCCCCATGCCACCCGTGTTTTTTCCGGTATCGCCATCCCCTATGCGCTTGTGATCCTGTGAGGGAAGGAAAAAACGGTAGTCCGTTCCGTCGGTCAGAACAAAGACACTGGCCTCCTGGCCTGTCAGAAAAGATTCGATAACAACTTCATCCGCCGCTTTACCGAAAATCCTTTTTTCAAAAAGATCATCAATCGCCCGCATGGCGTCATCACGCGTTTCGGCCACAATCACCCCTTTTCCTGCAGCAAGGCCGCTGGCTTTTATGACCTGAGGAAAAACCGTTGTTCTTTCAAGAAAATCCTTCGCGGAAACATAATCCCTGAAAACTTCGTATGCGGCAGTGGGAATACCGTTGCGGCGCATGAACTCTTTTGCGAAAACCTTGCTGGTTTCAAGCTGTGCCGCATATTTCGTCGGGCCGAACACTTTTTTTCCCGAACCGGAGAACCGGTCGACTATACCTGCTTCAAGCGGCTGCTCCGGACCGATAACCGTCAGATCGATTGACTCATCAAGGGCAAACCGCAGCAGACCGTCAACATCTGTGGCCTTGAGTGCAACGTTCCCGACCTTGCCACCCATCATTGCCGTACCCCCGTTTCCCGGAGCGACGTAGACTTTTGAAACTTTTTCACTGCGAGCCACCGCCCAGGCAAGCGCATGTTCTCTGCCTCCTCCACCGACTATCAGTACTTTCATGATAACAGGTTTGCATGTCCTTGAGTTAACGCAACCAAACTATATAATGCAGGCATGGTAAAAAACAAACAAAAAAATCCCCGGCAGGTTGACACGTAAGCGATTGAATCCGGCATTTTGCATGAAACAACCTGCAGCCGACTCCGCAACACCATGAGCAAAGCATACCTGCAAGGTCGAAAAAAACCGCAAGACTTGGTACATTGCTCATAACCCCCGGCCCCGATGAGCGGCACCAGGGGTTATGCGAAGCAAATCAGCAACTATCAATGGTATGTCACTAATGCCGGTTCTCGCCGGGCACCTGCTGCCCGGAACGCTCAAAGCCCTGATTGCAACCCTCAGGATTACCATGCAAAACACCCTGGACGCAACAGGTACCGAAGCTGAAAAGTGCATCTTCGCATTCTGGCATGGCAAAATGATCTATGGCTGGCTGCTTGCACAACGGCTTTTTCCTGAACGGGACATCCATGCGGTCATCAGTCTCTCCAAAGACGGGGAAATCCTTTCACGCACCCTCGAAAAACTTGATTTCACCTTGATCCGCGGTTCAAGCTCAAGAGGAAGCAGCGACGTTAAAACTGCCATGCTTGCGGAACTGGAACAAAACGGCATTGTCGCGATCACTCCCGACGGCCCGCGCGGCCCGCGCCACTCCTTCAAGTACGGAACACTCCGCCTCGCCTCCGAGCAAAAGATCCCGATCATTTTTGCCGCCATACAATACGATAAAGCGATACAGCTCAAGAGCTGGGACAAATTTGAAATTCCTCTTCCCTTCAGCAAGGTCAACGTCACACTTCACCGCATCGAAGTACCTGAAATGAGAAGCGGGCAGGATATCGAACTGTTCGAACAGCAACTTTCAAAACAGTTTGCCGATGGGTAACCTCCAAAGTTTTCTGCTTGCACCCGCGGCACTGGTTTACGGCACCGGGATTTCCGTTCGAAACAGGCTGTTCGACCTCGGCATATTTCAGAGTCATAAAGCTGCCGTACCGGTGGTTTCGATAGGCAATATCACCATGGGCGGAACCGGCAAAACCCCTCTGGTTGATTTTGTGGTGAAGTACTACTCCCGGAAAGGGTTGAAACCGGCCATCCTCTCACGGGGTTACAAACGAAGTACAACAGGCGTCAACATGGTTGCCGATGGAAAGCAGATATTTCTCGGGAGCCGTGAAGCCGGAGACGAATGCGCCATGCTTGCGCATAAAAACCCTGAAACTGTTGTCGTGGTTGCCGAAAAAAGAAAAGAAGGCGCGGTTTTTGTTGCCGAACATTTCGCCGGGAACCTCCCGGATGTTCTGGTACTCGATGATGGATTCCAGCACCGGCAGCTCTATCGTGATCTTGATATTGTCGTCATCAACAGCAGTGCTCCGTTTTTTGACGACCGATTGATACCGGCGGGACGGCTGAGAGAACCGCACAAAAATCTCGCCCGAGCAGACCTGCTGATCCTCAGCAAGATTACCGGTACTGAACAAGCGTCGCGGTCTGAAAAGAAACTACGCGCAACCGGCAAGCCGCTGGTTAAAACCGGCGTCCGTCCCGGTAAACCGGTACAGTTCGCAGGGCCGGATGCTCCTCAACCCGAAAGGGTCATTGCACTGGCAGGAATCGGGCAGCCGGAAAGCTTCCTTGAGTCCCTGCAGCAATCCGGCATGGAAGTGTTTTCCGAAACGTTCTTTGGCGATCATGCCGAATTTCCTGCCAACAAGATAAAGAGCCTGGTCGAAGAAGCGCTTAACAATGATCTTTCGATTATCACAACCGAGAAAGACTATTACCGCCTGCTCTCAAACCGGCCCATCCTTGAAACACTCTCCCAGGTTCCCTGCTTTTACCTTCCTGTTGAAATCGAAATCATCGAGGGCCGGGAACTGCTCGAAAAAATGCTGGATAATGTGGTTATTCCTTGATGATTTTCGAAATAGCCTTGAATTCCTCTCCCTGCGCAATCCGCAACAACTCGAAAATCACCATCTCGGTGCTTTTCAGCCATGCGCCGGCTTTTTCGATGCAGCGAATACCTATTTCACGGTCTTCCCTGGTACGTGAAGTAACCGCATCGGCAACCAGATGAACGCTGTAGCCATACTCAATCAGCTCATTGGCTGTCTGATAGACGCACACATGCGTCTCCATACCCGTGACAAGCACGTTGTTTCTGTTCAGCCCCCTGAGCTTCTCCATAAAACTCTCCTCCGCACAGCAACTGAACGCTATTTTTTCCAATGGCTTCTCTTCTGAAAGCAGTTCCTGCAAAGCCTCAACCGTATGCCCGAGACCTTTTGGATATTGCTCGGTGTAAAGAACCGGAACACCGAGAATTTTTGCAGCCCTGATCAGCTTTGAAATATTCCGTTCAACGGCTTCAGATTCGTGAACGATCTGTGCCAGTTTTCCCTGAACATCGATGATCAGCAAAACAGTATCTTGCGGAGTAATCATGAATAAAAAACGTTAATGCAATTAAAAAACTTCTAAGGCAGCACCCGGAGCGAACCAAACAAAACCACAAAAATGTAACAATGAAGATAATTATTTCAGCCGCTTATGAACAATGAAAAAGAGACTCATTTTTTAACCTGTTACTGTTCACTGGTCACCTGTTACCCCTCAATGACCTGCTGTCAACTGGTATGATGTCATTGGATAACCGACAAATGCTGATGGATCATAGGAAATGTACATCATCCGAGACCGTGCATCGAACGCTGAAACCTTTAGCAACACATGCGGGTTTTTGAAAATGCTAACACCAAGCAAAAAAAGCGAACCGTGAAAAATAGAAAGATAAGTAATGGTGTGTACTGGATGGGAGCGGTTGACTGGAACAGGCGGTTGTTTGACTCATTGATTCCTCTTCCTGACGGAACCAGTTATAATGCCTATCTGGTTCAGGGAACGGAAAAAACAGTACTGATTGATTCGGTCGATCCTGAAATGACCGACGTTCTTGAACGACAGCTTGATGAAGTGGAAAAGATTGACTTTGTCGTTGCACAACACGCCGAACAAGATCATTCGGGAGCAATATCATTTGTTTTGGAAAAATATGAAAATGCCATTGTGCTTTGTTCACTAAAAGCGAAAGATTTGCTGATGACTCATCTTGATGTTCCAGCCAATCGCATTAGAACAGTAGAAGATGGTGAAACCCTACAGCTTGGAGAGAAGCAGCTTCAGTTCATTTATACCCCATGGGTCCACTGGCCTGACACCATGGTAACCTATCTTCCCCAAGAACGGATATTATTTACCTGTGACTTTTTTAGCTCTCATTTTGCGACATCAGATCTCTATGCCGAAAACAATCCCGCTGTTATTCAAGCGGCTAAGCGCTACTATGCTGAAATAATGATGCCATTTCGTTCAATTGTCAAGAAAAATATTGATAAAATTCGAGGTTTCGACATTGCATTTATCGCCCCAAGCCATGGTCCGATCTTCGACCATCCGGAGCAGATTGTTTCCGCATACGAAAGCTGGGTTTCAGAACATGTTTCGAACGTTGTTGTGCTTCCATACATATCAATG
>JAKSCY010000090.1 GCA_022360355.1 Chlorobiales bacterium | reverse complement strand
CCCCAGACATAAACGGACCAGTTGTCTTTACGGTATCCGGCCTTCGCATCGAGAACGTGTCTTATGGAAAGCCTGGTCACTTCCTCGTCATTGAGCACGCTATAGCTCTCGTCAACCCACCGGAATGTGCCTCCGGCGAAAAACCCGCTGCTGTGATTGTAGTTCGCACCGACGGCAACGGTCCACTCCGGAGAGTTCGGCAGAGACCTGCCGGCGAGGTCTTCACCGTAGAGTTCAAATTCCTTGAATTCGGAACTGGTATGACCGAGGGCGAGAAAGGTCTCAAGGGCATCGGTCACTGCAGCTCTTGCTTCAACCTCGAATCCCTTGATCTCGGTCTTTCCGGCATTGGCGGTCAGTTCGTCGAAACCGGGGAAGCCGCCCGCCGGAAGATAGGGCACCTGCATATCCTGCCAGTCGATGAAAAAGATATTGCCGTTGAGCGTCAGCCGGTCATCAAGAAGAACGGAGCGGAAAAACAGCTCATAGGTGTTAGCGATCTCTTCTTCGTATTCCTCGACAATCTGTAAAAACGGCGCCACGGCGATTCCGCCTGACCGGTATCCCTTGGCGTATTTCAAACCCGCGCTGACGTCATCGGTAAATTTAACCGTAAGACTTGCCGAAGGCAGAAGCTGATCGTAATCGGCATCGACGTCCACAGAACCTTCCTTTTCCTCATAAGGGGCAAACGGATCCGTCGAGAACGGCGGGGGGCCAAAATAGTAGAAACTGCTGTTGTTTTTCCGGTTTTCGGTGTTGTACCGCAAGCCTGCATTCAGCGTGAGGTTATCCAAAATGTCGTAGTCGGCATTTGCATAGAGCGCCGCAACGGTTACCTCCTCACCAAGATCAAATATCGATGTGAAGAAACCGTCAGCATCATAGACCGTTCGAACGTCGGCTTTCGAGTAATATCCGCCCAGGAGACCACGAAACCTGCCCCCCTCATAATGCAGCCGCAGATCCTGACTGAATTGACTTTCATCAAAATCGCCGT
>JAKSCY010000781.1 GCA_022360355.1 Chlorobiales bacterium | reverse complement strand
CCATCCCGGAGGCGCCAGCTTGCCTGTATTGACCGCAAACCAGTTATAGATTTTTCCATACTCGGCACCGGTTCCCGGATCATTGTTATAATCACACCATGCACCGGTCGTCAGATCCGACCAACCGTCTTCATCGGTAACATTGGGTATAACAGAGCCATCATTGTACCGGATTGTCCTGAGGTTTTCAGCCATCCACCACTGGCTGCCGATCCTGACAACCTTGTAGGTGTAGCCGTTGTAATCCATGCTGCCTGTAGAACCATCGCTGTCACCGTCGCTTTTGTCATAGATTGCCCCGTCTGCATAGTCTGCACCTGCTGTAAAAAGCGGATTATCATCTTCAGAACAAGAGGAGATAAAAAAAATGGCCATAGCCAGTCCGGCAAAAGCAACGTAACGGAACAGATGATTCATGATTGTTTGTTTTTTTTCGGCTTTGACATCCTGTCGATATGCAATTCACCGACATGAAGACGGCCAACGTTCAACTCATCAACCTCAAGACTTTTAAACCTTGAACGTCGCACCGAAAGCCTGCCGACAACAAGCCGCCCTATCGCAAGCGCACCTAAAGCCAAAGCACCGACTGCAAGGGCGCCGACTGCTAACGCTCCCAGCGCCGAAGCACCGGATGCGCTTGTGCTGGCCTTCTTTCCGGCTGGAGATGAATACGGCATGAAAGGCGCCGGCCCTGTTTTACCCGAATGCTTCATTGATTGCAGGCAATTTTCTCTTTATACCCTCCGCATCAGGAGGCAGCCCTCTTCTTCCTGTAAACAACCGCAATTGATTCTCTGCATGTAATATACAGACTTTACCAACATATATCAGAACCTTCGACAAGCCTTCATCAAAGCAGAAATACAGAAAATACATTTATGCAGGAAAAAGTCATTTCACACCCTTATGTAGCTTTCTCATCTTCCATCCCGCCCGCTTTTCCGCAAAAACGCCTGCCTCCCTCCAAAAAAACATCAGCGGTAACTTGCTTCAAAAAAGTGACTTAACCACAATAAAAAACAGAAAGGACTCAGGCAAATAAAAAAAACAACAAACTGGCACAGCAATTGTCTGTAAAAATACAACAAACACAGATAAAAGACCTTAATAGTTCACGCAATACCTATAAGACAACTTAAAAATTACAAAAATGAGAAAGGTAGCGATTTACGGAAAAGGTGGCATCGGCAAGTCAACCACCACTCAGAACACGGTAGCAGGACTTGCAGAGATGGGAAAAAAGGTCATGGTTGTCGGCTGTGATCCGAAAGCCGATTCAACAAGGCTTCTCCTCGGCGGACTCACCCAGAAAACAGTACTTGACACCTTGCGAGAAGAGGGAGAAGATGTCGAACTCGAAGATATCATCAAGGAAGGCTACAGCACAACACGGTGCGTGGAATCCGGAGGCCCCGAACCAGGTGTCGGCTGCGCCGGGCGCGGTATCATTACTTCGGTG
>JAKSCY010000575.1 GCA_022360355.1 Chlorobiales bacterium | reverse complement strand
TGAGAAAGAAAAATGGATCATTTACTGCAGTAGCGAAATCCGATTGGTCTCCGCTTGGAACCCCAAGAAAAACGTGCGTTGCGCCATGCAGTCTGCTTTCCAGCACGGTGCGAAATTCGGGATAAGTATCTCGGTCAAGATTCAGGCTGCTATAATCAACCGGAACCGAAATCATATTAAATTCGTTGCGATGGATATATCAGGCGTATTTAACACAAAATCGCGAATTTATAATATTATCGACACAAATGAACATTTAATCAGTCCGCTTTAACCTTCTCATAATGAATGAGATAATCGTTTTTTTAAGCTGAATTCAAAAAAAACAATCCCTGCAGATATTTGAAGTCGAAATTCATGATTTTGGCACAGAGTGTGCATTTTGTTTGCACATACAGGATGAGCCGCGAACAGAAACTCAGCGCTGAAAGCGGACGTGCAGTTAGCTCCACTGCATCATTCTTGATGATGGTCCTGTTTTTAACCAATACAAAAAGGTCTATACCATGAGAAAAATTATTCCACTCCTACTAATTCTGCTGTTGGCCACGGTGGCCATGGCACAAAACAAAAGCCGGATCATCGGTACGATCACGACGAGTGACGGTGCCGTGATTCCCGGCGTGAAAGTGACTGTTGCTTCAGATTCTTTGATCTCCAGGTCACTCTCGACGGTGAGCAATGATCGCGGAACCTATCGTTTCGTCATGCTGCCCATTGGGACCTATACGATCAAATTTGAAAAGGATGGTTACAAAACTATCGAGCAGAGCGATGTCGAACTGGGGTTTGACGCCACCGTGACGCTCGATAAAGTCATGCAAACCGCTGATTTTGAGGAAGTTATTACAATCAGCGGCGAAGCCCCCATTGTTGACAAGACAAGCTCATCAATCAGCGACAAGCTGGACCTGGAGTTCCTTCAGAACCAGGCGAAAACAGCGAACATCTGGTCACTGCCGAACCTGTCAGCCGGTTTCACCGACAACTCAGGTTTTGGTGGTGTTGAGAGAGCAGGAAACGCCTACAACTTCGATGGTGTGAACGTATCCGATCCCGCCACCGGAACTGCGAACTTTACCCAGAACCTCGAGGCGGTTGAACAGATTGACGTCCAGCTTTTCGGTGCATCCGCAGAGTATGGTGCTTTCACCGGCGCTTCCCTCAACGTTCTTACCAAAAGCGGTGGTAACGATTTCAGCGGTGAAGTGAACTATTTCTTCCAGTCGAAAGAATGGGTAGGAGATAACACGACGGAATATGAGCGTGTTAGTATTCCTTCTGCAGCCAAACTGCAGGATCCCAACTTTGCCTTGGGCGGACCGGTCATTCAGGACATGGTCTGGTTCTTCGGCAACTACAACTGGAGCAAAAGCGAAACCGACCGCGATCTGGCCGATGGTCCTTTCATCGACGATGCTACCACGAAGCGCGGTTTCCTGAAGCTCAGCTCCCGCTGGAACGACAGCAACATCACCTATGCCAGCATCATCTACGACCGCTTCAACAGCCCCAACAAGTATTTCTGGCCCATTGATCAGTGGGTTGTAAATACGACCGAATCTCTCTGGGATTCCTTCTGGAACAGCGATACGTATATGGTGCAGCATTCGTACGTGCTCAACGACAATATCATCTTAGAAGGCCGTTTTGCCCGCTTCATCAGTGAAAACGGTTCCGAACCGGTGAACGATCCCAGCGGTGAAACTCCGATGATGTTTGATTATCTGAATCGTGTTCACTTGCCGGGTAGCAGCGCTAATCGTATGACGGTTTCCGACCGCAATCGTGACAATATGCTTGTGACTACAAACTACTACAATGACGAACTCGGCGGCAGTCACAGCTTCAAGTTCGGCTTTGAGTACGAAAGCAGCCTGACAAGCCGTTTCATGAAGATCACCGACCTGCAGTTGTGGTACGGTAATCTTACCTGGCAAAGGCATCAGATTCCATTGACCGATGCCGGCACGGTGATTCGCCGTTTTGCCGGATTTGCCCAGGATAGCTGGAGCGTAAACAACAGGCTGACGATCAACTACGGTTTCCGTTATGACAGCAGTGGACTGAGAGCTGAAAATCCGGAAATCGCCCTGGCCGGTGAAGACACCTTCCTGCGTTTCAACGACCCGGCCTACCGCGTCGGTGTTGCCTATGATCTTGGTGGCGACGGTAAAACCGTTCTGCGCGCTTTTGCCGGCCGTTACTACGAGGGTGTCACCAGCGGAAACACGGAGCCTCTCACCGGCGAAGTTAGTCCCTATTATTACTGGGAAGGTCAAGCCCTTGGCCACTCTGAAGAGTGGGTGTTGATAGATGTATCCGGCGGTAGCACCGGTAACTTCTTCGTCAAGGATGATATCATCAACATGTATAC
>JAKSCY010000456.1 GCA_022360355.1 Chlorobiales bacterium | reverse complement strand
CAGGAGAATCAGGGCCAGGGCGCGGCACGAAACAAGGGCTTATCCATGGCGCGAGGTGAGCTGGTCGCGTTTCTTGATGCAGACGATGAGTGGTACTCCGAATTTCTGGAGAACACGGTTAATTTTCTTGATGAGCATCCTGATGTTGTTGCCGTGAATACCGCCTTTACGCATCGGCTTATCGATGGGCGAGAGGTGATCGGGCCGGATTGCGTGGTTGGTTCAAATCGGTTGAAGGAAGCTCAAATTTTGGAACATTTTTTTGAGTTCTGGGCCGCGAATGACCATATCAGAACAGGTACCGCTCTATTGAGGCGATCCGTTATTGATGAGGCCGGATTGCAACGAGGGGATCTACGTATCAGTCAAGATCTGGAGTATTGGGGTTACATTGCGACCTTCGGTCGCTGGGGCTTCATACCGGAACCGTTATGGATTGGAAACTCGAGAATAGCAGGCGCCCGAGGCGGATGGCTCAAAAAGTACCGTGCCCGGCGGCGTTTATGCCCAACTGTAGAAGCCTGGGAGTCGCGGATTCAGCCGAGGTTGAAGGATGACGAAAAAGCGGCGTTCGCGAAGGTACGGGGGCGGGTAGCCACTGGGTATGCTCACAGCATGATTTTAGGTGGGATGCCCGATAAAGCTTTACAGGTGGTGCAGAAATATGGGTCAGAAATGCCGGCGACAAGCCTTACTGGATTGCTCAGGAGAATGGCTGCGTTAGGGCGTTGGCCTTGGCGAGTCGCGTGTAGCGTTGTGATACTAAAAGAGCGGTTAAAGCAATGAGAATGTACTTAGCCGCCAAACGCTTAACCGGACCGTCTGCAGCGTGAGAAGCGACACCGATTTATAGTAATCGAATGGATCGATATGCCCGGAATACATTTCCCTTAAGGATGCGCTTTGATTGTAGTCGTGTTTGACGTCAGATCATTAGAGTCTATCTTGTCGGCGATAATCACAGCCTCCCGGGGTTGCCTAGTGCTAATGAATTGGCTGAT
>JAKSCY010000040.1 GCA_022360355.1 Chlorobiales bacterium | reverse complement strand
ATGGAAGCGCTGTAAAACGGATGCCGGACGCGAATTGATAACATAAATGCAGATATTTGTATCCAGCAGGTATCTCATGAACCTATTTCCTCTCGTTTCTGTTCTGCAGGCTGTTCGCGTTCCAGTTTAAAGCCCGGCTCGAATTCCTGAAGTGCGGCTTCAAGAGTGCCCCACGATTTATCGATAGGTAGCAGCAGTACACCATTTGCGAAGTGTCTGACAAGTACTTCTTTTCCTTCAAGCCTGTATTTTTTTGGAAGACGTACGGCTTGGCTCCTTCCCGATTGAAAAATTTTGGCTGTATCCATTGTTGCCCTATCTAATAGTGGGTTGATATATACCAATGATAGTTATAATTCGTTTCCCTTACAAGTAAAAAGAGAGTCCGGGACGTTGTTCCGTAACCACAATAAGTCTGATGTAATGCAGGCTTTTTTCGTTTCAGGTCACGGTCAATTCTGAATTTCCTTACCAGTTTTCAATCCTCAATCCTTCAGGAATACGACTGAACGCTTTGTCCCTTGTGACAAGAATGGCGTCGACGGCATTTGCGTGGGCGGCAATCATCATATCAAGAGGAGAGAGTGTTATACCTGCAGCTTCGTATCTGGCCCGGAGATCACCGTAAACCGTTGCAGCATCATGGCTCCAAGGGAGGATATCGACACGAATGAGAAACTCGTGTATTCGCGCAGACAATCCTTTGGGGTAAGAGCGTTTTGCCAGACCGTAAAGCAGCTCCGCCTGAGTAACTGAGGAAATGACGACATTTTGCATCGGGACGGATACCAGCCTTTCACGAATTTCAGGTATGTCTCCCTTGATGACATGACTGGCAATGTTTGTATCCAGCATGTAACGTGTCATTCTTCCCATCCTTCGAAAGGATCGCGGGTATGTTCGGTTTCTTGCCTATCCTCCTTGCTCATGAAGTCGTCAGGAACATCGGTTTTTTTGTCGAGCGCGAACAGTCCTTTCCAGGATTCAGGTTTACGGGATAGAATAATATCTCCGGTGAGCGGGTCGCGTCGAATAAACACCTCGGTTCCCTCGAATCGGAACTCTTTCGGCAGGCGAATGGCTTGGCTTCGGCCGGACATGAATATTTTCGCTGTAGCTGACATATGGGTAATATAGAGTAATGTTTGGTATATATCAAGGTATATACCGTATCGTGTGACAATTGGTTCCCGTTATCAAGATTCCCTGTCATCATGTCGCTCGGAGTTCGGGACGTTGTTCCGTAACTACAATAAGTCTGGTGTAACGCAGGCTTTTTTCGTTTTGGCCCGCGTTAATTCACGGGGGTTGTGTAGTGTTTGAAAGGGGTTTAAAGAGAAAAGTTGTATTAAGATTGCATATTTTAGTACACGCTTTGCATTAAAGAGGTTTTTTTTGCTGGAGACTGAAAACGCATGTTTCATTCATCGGTTCACCCTGAACAGGAGAACACCATGAGAAAGCTTTCTATTCTTTTCATTATACTCGCGGTTTTATTTGTCGGCACTTCGGCTATTGCTGCCGAAAAAGTTGATCGGCTTGATATCGCGAGTGGTGCTGTTTTGATATCGGCAACGACGGAATACAACCAGAAATGGGCGGGGATGATGCTTCTGGACGGGTCCACTGAT
>JAKSCY010000711.1 GCA_022360355.1 Chlorobiales bacterium | reverse complement strand
GATGTCCTCCAGTCGGTTCAGCGGTAGGCGAGTGGCGCGGGGGAATCTCACCCCCACGCTCTCCCAGAACCGTACGTGAACGCCTCCGTTCATACGGCTCCTCTCATCCAACCTTAAGGATAAGCACCCAGTTGCCAGTGAGCGAATAATTTCGGTTCCCGCCTGGCCAATTCACGGAGCCAATATCTGGCTCTCCGTTGGTACTTACGCTTTTTGTATTTCTTTCGCACCCATCTGACCAAACGATCATTCAATGTTTGAAAGATGGGGTACAGTGCCGACTGGTAGAACTGTCCATAGTAATTAATCCATCCTCGTATCAAAGGATTATACATCCTCGATAAATCATCTATGTGCTTATCACTCATAGAATGAATGTGCCATTTCCTGATTTCTGCCACAATAGCTTTGCAGGCTTTACGGCTTATCGCCGGTGAAAAGCTCACAAAATATTCGCCTTTATCATTGATGGCCGTCCGAGGGCGGAAGGTAAATCCCAGAAAGTCGAAGCGTTGATGTTCATGTGTTTCTATCCGGTTGGTATCTCGACAATACACGATCTTCGTCTTTCCTGAATGGAGTTGAAGCTTACACCGTGCAAAACGGTTTTGAATCTGATCGAGCAGAAAAACAGCTTGCTTATGACTTCGGCAATGCACCACAATGTCATCGGCATAACGTTCAAACGAAATTCGGGGATATGCCGTGGCCATCCAGTTGTCAAACCCGTGGTGCAGGAATAGATTCGCCAGCAAAGGGGAGGCTACTCCACCCTGAGGCGTGCCCGTTTTTCGTTCTATTAGCCTGCCGTCTGGTGTAATCGCTGAAGCGTTCAACCCTCTCTCAATATAGAGCAGCAACCACTTACATTGGGTGTGCTTACGCACGGCATACATCATCAATGTATGGTCGATGTTATCAAAGAAACCTTCGATATCTATATCTACTACCCAGTCATTTCTCCAACAACGTTGCCGAGCTTGTGCCACAGCATCTTTTGTGGATTTCTTGGGTCTGTACCCATAAGAGTCCTCATGGAACTGCGGCGCCACAATCGGTTCCAGATACATCTTTGCCACCATCTGAGCTACCCGGTCACTTACCGTGGGGATGCCCAGTATCCTTTCGCCTCCTCCTGTCTTGGGAATACTCACCATACGCACAGGAGGAGGGAAATATGATCCTGATGACATTCG
>JAKSCY010000447.1 GCA_022360355.1 Chlorobiales bacterium | reverse complement strand
TCGAAAATCTTTCGTGCAAGGGAGTACCCGTTCGTATGCAGTCCTGTTGAAGGCAATCCTATCATCACATCACCTTCGACAATGGAAGCACCGTTAATGAGATGTTCACGGTCGACGACACCGACAATGGTACCGGCAAGATCGAAATCATCCTTTGCGTAAATGCCCGGCATCTCTGCTGTCTCTCCACCGATGAGAGCACAGGAATTCTCTTTGCACGCAGCAACCATCCCTTTCACAATATCCGCTGCCATCCCGGGCATAAGCTTCCCGCATGCAAAATAGTCCAGAAAGAACAATGGTTTCGCACCGCACACAAGAATATCATCCACACAATGGTTTACCAGGCAGGCCCCTATGGTATCATAGCGGCCCATTTCAGCGGCGACTTTCAGCTTCGTTCCAACACCGTCAATGCTGCTGACCAGCACAGGATTGCTGTATGATGCGAAATCCGGCCGAAAAAAACCGCCAAAAGCTCCGATATCGGTCATAACTCCGCTGGTAAATGTCTGACGCACCTGGGGTTTGATCAGCCGCACGAATTCCTCTCCTGCGTTGATATCAACTCCTGCCGTCTTGTAATCCATGTGTATGACTTTTTATTGATTCAGAATATTTTTTACCGACGACAAAACACTGATTTCCTTTTGCCGACTGCCAACATCCCGACTTGCCGGGGCTACTGGTGCCTCTTCATCGGACTTTCAAATATACCGCTTGTCTCGCTGTCTGAGAAAAACTCATGATGAAGATTCTGAACCGCTTTCGACACATCCTGACCTTCTACAACAAAACCAACGTTGATCTCTGACGCCCCCTGTGAAATCATCCTGATATTTACATCCTTCAAAGCGCTGAAAATCCTTCCGGCAACCCCTTTTGAGGCACGGAGATTGTCACCGACAACACTTATGGTCGCAACATCAGGCTCTATATCAACCTCTCCCATTTTCCTCAGTTCGACTAACAGTTCCTCCAGCGAAGCGGATTCGCTGACCGTCAGGGAAACGGAAACCTCACTCGTTGAAATCATTTCAACCGATACACCTGCCCGCGCGAACTCATCGAAAATATTTGCCATAAAACCGTGCCTTCCCAACATCCTGTTAGAACGGAAATTGATGATGCACTGACCTTTCTTGACCGCTATGGACTTGACAAGCCCGCCGTAACTCATCCCCTCGAGAATGGCCGGATTATCGGTAATAACAGTCCCCCTGGTTTCCGGATGCAGTGAGTTGAGCACATAGACAGGAATATTTTGTTTTACCGCAGGAGCTATGGTATCCGGATGCAGCACTTTTGCTCCAAGATACGAGAGCTCGGCTGCTTCGGTAAAAGTCATTACCCTGATACTTCTTGCATCGGGAACAACCCTCGGATCGCAGGTCATCACACCGTCAACATCCGTCCATATCTGTATCTCATCTGAAGGGAGCCATGCCCCGAGAAGCGCTGCAGTAAAGTCAGATCCTCCCCTCCCGAGGGTTGTGGTTTTGCCGTCCCGTGTCGAACCGATAAAGCCCTGTGTCACAACAATATTCCCCTGTTCAAGCAGCGGCTTAAGTGTATTTTTTACATTTTTTTCGCAAAGAGCCTCCAAAGGACGGGCGGAACTGAAATTATCGTCGGTTATCATCACTTCGCGAATATCCTGCCAGACGGTTCCATGACCGGCTTCCTGCATTGCTTCGCTGAAAATTGTCGTCGAAAGCAGTTCACCGAATGAACAGAAGGTATCGAAAGAGCGAGCCGTAAGCTCACCGACAATATCGACCCCTTTAATCAGCATATCGAGTTCGCCGATATAGGTCTCAACCTTTTCCATTACTGCCTTGCGCCGTTCTCCATCGTTTATAAGCACATCAACAAGTTCACGGTGGTGCTCCCGGACTTCGCCCGAGAGTTCCATCGCCTCGGCAAGCCGGCTGTCGCCTGCTGCCTCGGCAACCTGGATCAGGCGGTTGGTAATTCCGCTGCATGCACTGAGCACTACCAGCGGGGCCTTTTTTTTCTTTTCTTCGGCAACAATCAACATTGCCCGTTTCATCGCGGAGGCCGTTCCAATCGAAGTCCCCCCAAATTTCATTACAGCCATAACAGTTCTTATCTTTCTGGGATGATCGCTCAACCCAGGCCTTGTGTTACATGTAGATTTTTTCGGTTATGGATAACCTTTTTCTATAAGCTCACCACAACGATGCGAAGCAAAACATGTACAGAAAACACATTCTGCCCTCAACACCATAGAGACCTGCGGCAGCTCTCCTGCTGGATGCTTGTATGTGTGGCAATGCTTTTTTCAGGCTGCGCAGGCAGCTATTCAGCTCAAGGCGTTAAATATAGCGGAAAAAACACAAAAACATATACACCGCTGCCGATCCGCGTCCATGAAGACAAACTTATGGAAATGCTTGAAAATATCAGCAGCTTGTTGGGCACAAAGTATATCTATGGAGGGGAATCGTTACGGGGCTTCGACTGCTCGGGTTTCGTGCAGTATATCTATCAGGACACCTTCAAGGTCCTCCTTCCCCGCACATCGCGGGAACTCGCAAGGGTAGGCAGGAAAATCCGCCCTGAAAAACTCAAGAGAGGAGATCTGGTTTTTTTCCGGATCAGCGGTTCGAAAATAGACCATGTAGGAATCTATCTCGGCCGCAACCTTTTCGCGCATGCCTCGTCAAGCCGGGGTGTAACCGTGGGAAACCTTCACAACCGCTATTACAACAAACGATTTGCCAAAGCCGTCCGCCTGCTGAAAGTCAGCGGCTCACAGCGGTAATAGCTTGTGTTGCATAACAAGATGTCAGATTAAGATGTATATTTGCTTCGATGTTTCAACCGAATCCGGGCTCATCGCCGCAAAACGCAAAACCGACCACGCATCTGCTTTTTTGACTTTTTAAGAGAATATGCCGACATCTCACGACTATATAGAGCTTACTTTCACGCTTTCACAAGACCTGATAGAACCCTGTCTGGGCCTGTTATCCGGTGAGGGTATCGAATATTTCCAGGAAGAGGAAAACCGGCTTTGCGCATATCTTCCCGATTCGGAGTGGTCGGATGAAAAAGAGAGGAACATC
>JAKSCY010000668.1 GCA_022360355.1 Chlorobiales bacterium | reverse complement strand
CTGGGATATCGGGCGTTCGAACAAACGATTCTATCCAATCAACCGCACTGCCATCAGCCACACAAGAGGAGGTCTTGCGGGCTCTCTGAAAATCATGAACGAAACAACAAGTCTCAAGTCATCTGATATCAATGATGTCAATATACTACTGAACAGAAGAAAGCTCGGACAGCGGCAGATAGATGGATCGTTTTTTGTCGGCAACCTCAAGCCCGGAGTGTATGCAGTTGAAGTCGACGCAGAGAATCTCCCTCTCGAACTCAATGTCCCCAAGAAAACGATACACGCCGAAGTCCTGAACGGCGCAGTAACGGAAGTAGTCATCCCGGTACATACGGAATATTCCATTGCCGGCAGGATAACGCGCAACGACGGAAACGGCGTTGAGAGCCGCAAGGTGATTGTAACAGACGAAAACGGAGCTGTTGCATCCTTTGCATTCACGAATATGTTCGGCTACTACCGCACGGACGGTCTGCAGCCCGGAGATTACACTGTTTCCGTCTCTGACATGCAGCAGAAGGTAACAATACAGGATGATTATATCTATGGCATCAACTTTACCATACAGGAACCGGCAATTGCAGTTGAAGCACAAGAAGAGAATGAAGTGCAGGAAGTGAACACAGATGATGAAACGCTGGATGAATCCGATACGAAAGAAGAGAATGGGCAGCAGTAATCTCAGGAACCATACTTCATCAGCTCGGCATACGAAGCGTTGAAATCGTTTTCCGAAAAGATCTCCATGGTAAACACCCTTCCTGGATCAGGGTTGTCAAACAGTACCTTCATGACCATATCAAGGATTTCGGCTCTCATGTGTTGCAGACCTTTATGATCCTTTCCGTCAATGATGCCGTGCATGTGTAGAACATGTGTACGAGACAGGTATCTGTCAAGATTCTCCTGCACAGGAAACCCGTACAGTTCGAGATGACCGATATCGAGGGTTACTGAAAGACCAAACGACGCAATAACATCCTCAATAAGCTCAAGAGGATAGTTGAGCGTCTCGACACAGAACTCCGAGGGATGAACGGAAATATTTGAAAAAAGCCGTTCGAGAGAAACTCGGCAGTTGTCGGCAAAGCCTTTCTTCTCCCCCTCAGAAAACCCGTTGACCTCAATGCCGGGTCCCGCCTCGGCATGCATCACATACGCAGAAGGATTCAGCACCTCGGTCAATTCAATCACCCGGCGACACTTTTCAATCGACTGTTCACGAACGGACGCGTCGGCATTGCCGAGATACACATCCAGCGGCAGGTGTATCGAGTAGCTCAGATCATGCTCCTCCCCAATCCTCCGAAGCCCCGCAATATCGTCTGCCGAAGGCAGATTGCTCATCTCGTCCGATTCAAACAGCACCAGCTCGACATCATCAACCTTGTCTTTGAGATACTCGATATTCGGTATAATCTCGTCGGGAATGATATAGGAGGT
>JAKSCY010000732.1 GCA_022360355.1 Chlorobiales bacterium | reverse complement strand
TTTTGCTGGTTAAACCTACAAGCAAAGGAGATTTCGATGGCGGAAAAGAAAAGCTTGCTGAAGGAGATGAGGGAGACTTTTTTTCTGCATCCTATTGCAGCGCATTTCAGCAACGGGCTTATACCGGTTGCAGTGTTGTATCTTATGCTTACCCTGCCATCAGGTGACCAGTTTTTCGAGCATACGGTCGAGCATCTTATCATTATCGTGCTGTTTGCCATTCCGGTGTCTTTTTTTTCAGGGATTCACGACTGGACGAAAAACTACAAACGGGCGAAAACCCCGATATTCATGAACAAAATCCGGCTGTCGATTGTGCTTTTCGTGCTTGTTGCAGCTACGGTAGTTATCCGCCTTTCCGTTCCCGAGGTAATGTATCATAACGACTGGCTGCACTGGGTTTACATCGCCCTTCTTTTTGCGACGCTGCCGGTGGTCACTCTGCTCGGGCATTACGGAGGCAAGCTTGCCGGTGCCGCAAAACTGGCAGCAGCCCGCCGGAAAAAGGACGAGGCTTGACCCCCTCACAGCCTAGGCTGTGTGCATGGGTGCGGCAGGAAAAACACGATTCAGCATGCTATGAGCAAAAAACTCCTTACCCCCTTTTTGAGCATTGTTTCGCTTGTGATGCTGTCGCTGGTATTGCCGTCGGATGCCTTTGCTGTCAAAAAACGGCTTGTTTTCGGGGGAGGTCCCGCAGGCGGTACCTTCCAGATTGTTGCAAACGCAATACAGGTTTACAAGCCGGTCAAGAACATAAAGGAGTTTACGGTCAGGGCGCAGTCTTCGGCGGGTTCGATCGAAAATCTGCGCAAGGTAAATGCCGGCAAGTCGGATTTCGCCGTGGTTTATTCAGGCCATCTTTACCAGGGGCGCAAAGGAGTGCTCAAGCACGACCCAAGAACATATAAGAAAGTTCTGGCGCTCGGGTATCTTTACGGTGCTCCGGCCCAGCTGGTGGTTCGCAAAGAGCTGGGGGCGAGCAAAATCAGTGATCTCGTGGGTAGAAAGATCGGTGTCGGCAATGCAGGGTCAGGAGCATTTGCCAATTGCGAGCTGTTCTTTACCCATATGGGCATGTGGGGCAGAATCGAGAGAAACGCCATGGGATACAACGATGCTGCAGCGGCATTCGGGAACAGGCAACTCGACGCTTTCTGGCTCTTTACGGCATTTCCCAGCGGGGCGGTTATCATGGCTTCCCAGACAAACAGCATCGATCTTCTGAATCTCGAATCAGACGCGTTAAAAAGCGGATTTTATGAAAAATACCCTTACTTCACCAAAGTCACCATTCCCGGAGGGACCTACCGGGGTGTCGATGAGGACAGGCATTCTTTTCAGGACTCGGCTCTCTGGGTAGCCAATGCCGATGTGCCTGACGATGTTGTCTACAGAATGCTGTCGCTTGTCTACAGCAAGGAAGGGATCGCACATATGGTGAGTCAGAAAAAGACCTTCAGGGATATGAGCATTGAAAACGGCGTGAACGGTATTGTAACACCGATGCATCCAGGTGCCCTGAAGTTCTGGAAAGAGAAGGGAGTCCTGTAAGGTGTATGACCGGTTGAACAGGATTGAGAAAATCATTTTCGATGTATTGGCCGTAACACTTGTTCTTTTCTACGCTTATTCCGCATTTATCCAGCCTGCGCCCACCGAGTATCACCGGGGCATTTACATCCTGATCACCTACATCCTTGTATTCCTCCTCTACCGGTCCGAGTCAATGCTGATGCGGGTTTTGGATTATCTGTTTATCTCTCTGTCGGCGATTTCGATCGGTTACTGGATACTGAACTTCGAGGCAATCAACTATCGTGTCGGTGTGGAAACAGAACTCGATACCGCAGTTGCGGTTGTCGGGGTGCTGCTCGGTGTGGAGCTTGCAAGAAGGGTTGTCGGCAACGTGTTTGTTCTTATCGGGGCGTTGATGCTGTTATACGGAGTCTACGGTGATTATGCTCCGGAAATGTTTGCACATGCCGGGGACAGTTTCCCGAACCTGTGCACCAGTATCTTTTACAAAAGCGACGGTGTGTTCGGCATTATGGCAAATGTTCTGGCCACCTACATTGTGCTGTTTGTGGTTTTCGGGGCATTTCTCGAAAAATCGGGAGCGAAGCAGTTTTTTATCGACTTTCCGCAGGCGGCTTTCGGTCACACGACCGGAGGAGCTGCCAAGGTTGCCGTTATTGCAAGCGGCCTGTTCGGCTCGATTTCAGGGAGCGCTATCGCCAACACGGCTTCGACCGGAACATTTACGATTCCGATGATGAAAAAGGCAGGATTCCGTCCGCATGTGGCCGGGGGGATCGAGCCGGCAGCTTCCATAGGCGGGATGTTCATGCCTCCCATAATGGGAGCAGGGGGCTTTATCATGGCCGAGCTGACAGGGGTTTCCTACGCGCGGATCATGCTGGTTGCGCTTGTTCCGGCTCTGCTTTACTTTTTCAGCGTCTTCATCATGGTGCACTACGAAGCGAAAAAGTACGGTCTTACGGGTGAGCGATTCGTAGGGAACGCGCTCGATATCCTGAAGAAAGGGTGGTTCTATACCCTGCCGATCGTCATGATAACGGTTTTCATGTTTCTGGGTTTTTCTCCCGGTTATGCTGCTGTGCTCGGCATTGTGAGCTGTATTGCGGTAAGCTGGTTCCGGGAGGAAACAAGAATCGATTTCAGGGCTTTTCGGGAAGCTGCCCGAAAAGGTACCGAAAACAGCCTGCTCATAGGCTCGACAGTGGGTGTTATCGGGATCATTATCGGGGTCCTGAACTACAGCGGGGTGGTGCTTACCTTCGCCGA
>JAKSCY010000039.1 GCA_022360355.1 Chlorobiales bacterium | reverse complement strand
GCGCTACCCATCGAATTATTGAAATAAACCAAAGCGCTGCGGATCTCTTCGGTTTACCCATAGAGGCCATCATTGGTAGTCGCCGGGAAATGTTCTTAGAATTATCACAGGCCGACTTAAATCGCATTCGTGAGGGGCAAACATTGCATAAACGAGAAGCCGGTCTTACCCGCTCAGATGGATGTCTCATTACAGTGACGATGAGCGTGATACCGATCCACGAGCAAGGGCACAACTATCTTGCCGTCAACTTCTTTGATATCAGTGATATCAGCACCGGTGCCCCGAAATCCGTCGTATCTGTGGGCGAGATTCAAGACTGATATCCCTCATTGACTGTTTCTAGTTACGGATAAGCCGATATCACTTTAAGGCGCTCTACGGCTTGACGCGACAGGGGTGCGGGGTGCAGTTGAGCGTTTTCCCAGAGCTTGTAAGTGCAAAGATGACTGGGACTATCCGGGTGCTCCGACTGGCCGGGGGGGAGGATGGTTTGGGCCTGATCCGGATTGTCCAACGGTACATACTGCGTATAGGCTTGCGCCTTTTGGGAGAGAATGGTTCCCCCTTCAATGCAACGTAAACCAGGCATGGAAATATCCTTTTCCGTATCAAGGCTACCGAAACCGTCGAGGGTGGCGAAGTAGGGTAGCTGAGAACGTTTGAGTTTGGCGTTGGCCTGATCCAACCAGGTATTGGGATCGCGGCCATACTGGGACTGGGCATTACGCCAGGCCTGTTGGAGGGTGAGATCCACGAATTCGACTTCATAACTACTCAATACGGCGTGTGGTTCCTCGGCCAGCCGTTGGTTGATGGTCTGCATCATATTCACCAAACCGGAACCTCCGCCGCCGTAGATTGTCGATGCGGCGAAGTTAGCTCGGAACATGATGGACATGGCATTCACCAGGGCGGTGCCTTTGATGCGCAGATCCGACTCTGCGCCGGCAGCCAACCAGGGTTCGAGATGTTTCAGGGCCAGGAGGGTGTCACGTTGTAACGGATGGGCCTGCTGATCCCGTAGGAAGAGTCCGAAGCGGACGATGTCACGCTTGACCGGACTTACCTGATCGTAGTGGATCGCTAAGACATCCTCCGGTTTAAAACTGTCTTGCGCTAGAACCCGTTCCTTGAGACGCCAGGAGCGATCCGTGTCCCCCAAGCTACCCGTGGAATTACCCTGGTAAAAGGGATAGAACGAGGCGATAGGGCGGTGGTTGGCAGTGACTAACCAACCCTGTTGTGGAT
>JAKSCY010000534.1 GCA_022360355.1 Chlorobiales bacterium | reverse complement strand
TGACTCCCACACAGATAAACGAAATCGTTGCGGCTTCCAATCTCAAGCAGCGTTCAAGAATGACGGTACTTTACCATGAAGCGGAAAGACGCAACTATGCCGTCGTAGGCACCAGCAACAAGAACGAACACGATCTCGGATTTTTTGTCAAGTACGGTGACGGCGGCGTGGACATGCAGCCGATAAGGCACCTGTTCAAGACACAGATTTACGCGATCGCGAAACATCTCGGGGTTCCGCAGGAGATTATCGAACGACCTCCGACGACAGACACCTACAGCGCGGACGCCACCCAGGAGGAGTTTTTCTACCGGCTTCCTTTCGACATGCTCGACGGCATCTGGAATGCATGGGAAAAAGGTCGTGAGGCTGAAGAAATTGCGGCATCTTTCAATCTGAAAGTCGAGCAGGTAAATAACGTTATCTCGGACCTGCAGGATAAAGAACGCACCACGGAGTACCTGAGGTTCGCCCCGCTGGTACCCTGATCATCATATGAATAACTTTTAACCCACTTGGAGACAGACTAATGCCGTCATTGACAAAAGATGAAATACGCGAACAACTGCTGCGTTATCTGGACGAGACATTTCCGCTTTTCGACCCTGACGCACCTGACGAAACACCCATGGCGGAACACGGTGTAGATTCACTGGGCACGACAAATATCGTGGTTCATCTCGAACAGCATTACCAGATACAGATCGATGATTCGGAAATCACGCGCGCCAATCTCGGCTCGGTACAATCGCTGGTTGATTTCCTCGACAAAAAGCTCAACTCCTGAAAAAAACAATGAACCTTTTCGACTACCTGCTCGACAATGGCGCTCCGGGTGACCCGGCGTTCATCCAGGATGGAGCAACGACCACCTACGGTGAGCTGAAGTGCATGGCTGAGGCAGTCGCCCGCTCGCTCGCGGAGTCGGGAGTCTCGTTCCAGGACAGGGTTGGCATACTTGCGGAAAACTCACCGTTCTGGGCTGCGGCCTACCTTGGAATACTGAAAACGGGAGCCATAGCAACACCTTTACCGTCACGTCTGACAGCCGATGATCTGGGCAGATATTCCGAAGCCATTGCGTGCAAAGCTTACTGCATCGATAATTTTCTGTTGAAAAAATATTCCACGTTCATCCCGGCGGAGAGCGTTCTCGTCCTGAAAAACAACATTATCAACCTGAAACCGGAGACCGCCGAACAGGGGTTGAAATCCACCGCGGGCTCCCTTTCAGCACCGGTCGATCCGGCAAAAGATCTGGCGGCGCTGATGTTCACTTCAGGCTCCACAGGCCAACCGAACGCCGTAAAGGTAACCCATCAAAACATCCGGGCAAATACAGACTCCATCATCGCCTATCTCGGCCTGAAAGCCGATGACAGAATGATGGTAATCCTGCCTTTTCATTACTGCTTCGGGACCTCTCTGCTGCACACGCACCTGAGAGTAGGAGGCTCACTTGTCATCAATAATTATTTTCAGTATGTGGAAGATGTGCTTAATGAGATGGAAACCTCTGCCTGCACCGGTTTCGCAGGGGTTCCCAGTACGTTTCAGGCACTTTTAAGCAACAAGAGCTTCCGGCACCGTCAATTTCCTGATTTAAGACACGTACAGCAGGCCGGAGGTAAATTATCGGAAAAATATATCAACGAACTTCGCTCGTTACTCCCCTCCAGGGTAAAATTGTATATAGGCTACGGGCAAACAGAAGCCACTGCCCGTCTTTCCGCTTTACCCCCTGAAAAGCTCGGGGAAAAAACAGGCTCAATCGGACATGGCATTCCCGGTGTTTCCCTGCAGATTCTCAACAAGCATGACATGCAGGTACAACAGGGAGAGGTGGGAGAAATAGTTGCAGAAGGTGATAATGTTACATCCGGTTATCTTTTTCCGGACCCTTCAAAAAATCCTTTCCGCAACGGCAAACTTTATACCGGAGACCTCGCATACGCAGACGAAGACGGCTATCTCTATGTTGTAGGAAGAGAAAAAGATTTTATAAAGCCCAGCGGGTACAAAGTCATGACTGCAACCATAGAAAGTGCCTTGCATGAAATCCCTGAAGTTGCAGAGGCAGCGGTAACAGGTATGCCCCATGAACAGCTTGGAGAAGCCGCAAAGGCATTTGTTGTTGTTAAACAGGGCCATAACCTTTCGATTGATCAAGTCCTGGAATTCTGCAAAACAAAACTTCCAGCCTATGCTGTTCCCCGCCGTATTGAGTTCACACACGACCTCCCGAAAAACTCCGCAGGAAAAATTCTTAAAAACAAATTATAAAGGGCACCTCTATTTATTGTCATGAGCAACCCTCTCCTATCCGCTCAACGATGCAATTGAATCGCGGAATAAATAAATTGAGATATCCTAAAATTCACTTCATTGTCGTGCCTTGCTTTATTGATATCGTCAATCCGCCGAAAGTACGACCAAGATAATCCTGAAGTGCATAGAGAAAAACGATAATACCGAACATTTCCAGGTATTCTTCTATCGTATTGACTATCGCGAAACCGATATTATCGATCTTCTTGCTGACAAAGTACCCGTCAGCCATTTCGAGAACCAGTGCCCCCGACACATAGATTATACCGGCAAGCACAAAGAGTATACGTGTCCTGTGCGGCAGGCGCAAAAGAAATCTCAGATAGAGAATCCCGACCAAGGCGACCAGAACTGCATATGGGATAACCCACGCGAAATAAAGAACGCCTGTGGTGTTGAACATGGTTCTGAACGGAAGGACGAGTCTTTCGTGGAGCATTGCAAATTCATCGACGGACAGAAAAAGAAATATTACGGCAAGACTGCCCCAGTAAAAATAAGACTCTCCGTTTTGATGATGAAAGTTCGCTATGACTGCAAGAAAAACAGAGCAGGCTAAAAGCATAAAGCACTGGTAAAAAGTCGGGATGTTTGCTTCATGGTTTAAATTAAACAGCGGAACAAGACCGAAAACCTGGTCATGATTGAAATAATAGGTCGAGATAACCCCAAGAACATGTGCAAACAAAAGAAAAAGCGTAATTATAAAAAGCTGCTTGAATATGCGTTTAGGATCCATTGTATATTCCATGGGTTCACTCTCTTGGTTCATGAGAATTTGATACCGGCTTGTTTTCAGCAACAGGGTAGAACCTGCTGACGGCTACATGGAGAAAATGTTAACTTTTTGTTAAAAGTTTTCAAAACGTTGGAAAACCAGCAAATAATAACGTATCGGCTTCCCGGAATTGTACCGACGACGGGTTTGCTGACAGCACCGCTAAAAACCTGTCCAGGATTGAACAGATCACACTCTTTTACAAGCAAGTCATTAAGATAAGATTTGGGGGACTTTTAGAAGAGGCAAGAATTTTTTATTCCGATGATTCGCCAGAAAACAGACGCCCCGGGGAAATACCACCCGGGGACGCCGGGGTAACAAAGGAGAGGTTTAATGTTTTACCGCTTCTCTCAGGGCTTCGGTGATCATATCGACATCATTGGGGCTTATTGTCGAATACATGGGAAGGGTTATCAATCTTTCTACAACGCTCTCTGTAACAGGCAGTTGCCGGGAGTACCCCTTGTAGATCGAAAAACGGTGCACCGGCGGGTAATGCATGCTCGTCTGCACACCTTGTTCCTGAAGAACTTTTCTTACCTCATCCCTGTTTGCGGCGCAAGATCTGTGAAGAACGACAGGAAAAATATAGTTTGAAACAAACCCTTTATGCCCCTTGAAAGGGACAATAATCTCATCGATTTCTGCAAGTGCCTCCTCATACCATGCTCTTACCTTTGCGCGCTCTTTCAGATCATCCTCCAGCTTTTCAAGCTGAACAATCCCCAGCGAAGCACGAATATCATCCATTCTGTAATTATGCCCGAGTTCAACCACATCATATCCCATGCTGTGTCCTTTTGACCTTTCATAGGAAAGCGTCGTCATGCCATGAGACCTCAAGAGCTTCGCCCTGTCAAATACAGCTCTGCTACCTGCAACCAGCATTCCTCCTTCACCGGTACTGAGGTTTTTGTTGGAAAAAAAGCTGAAACAACCTGCATCGCCTATCGTGCCAAGCTTTTTGCCGTTATACTCGGACAGCGGGCCGTGGCACGCATCCTCGATGACCCTCAGACCATGCTCCGAGGCCACCTTGAGTATAGCATCCATGTCACAGGGAAAACCTGCATAGTGCATCACGACAATAGCTTTTGTCCGGTTTGTGATCAGACGCCGGATATCCCCTGGATCGATTCCCAGATCCGAGTCACCGACTATATCGGCAAAAACAGGCTCGGCACCAACATACCGCACTGCATTTACGGTTGCAACAAAGGTAAGTGACGGGCAGATCACCTCATCTCCCGGCTCTATATCAAGAGCTTTCATCGCGAGATGAAGCGCCGCCGTGCAGTTGCAGACCGCCAGTGCGTTATCAGCTTGCAGCTTTTGTGCGAAATTATCCTCGAATTGGGCGGTTTTCGGTCCCGTTGAAATCCACTTTGAGCGGAGTGTGTCAATCACCGCCTGTTCTTCTCGCTCATCATAATTCAGATCAAATAAAGGAATCCGGTACATATATGTATCCTGTTCAGATGTTGCGGTACTCCTGCTTATCCGGGTCAGGAATAAACCCGTCCCTTACAACCTGGAATATCTGGGATATCCCGTCAGGAACCTTTTTGGTAATGGAAAAACCAAGTTCTTCCGATATCTTTTCAAACGATACCCGGTAATCCCTCGGATCCTCGTCTTTTTTAACATACTGTATTTTTGCATCGGGGATCTGTTTGACAATCTCGTCAACAATCATCTGCTTCTGGTAATTTTCCGAGGTATCTCCGACGTTGAAAACGTTAAAGGCAACCTTTTCCTCCCGGGCCTTGAGCACAGTAATTACCGAACGGCACAGGTCAACCACATGACAGTAAGGACGCCAGAACTGCTCACCAAAGACAACAAGCTCACGTCCAAGCGCAAGTTCTTTTGTAAACTCGTTTACCGTAAGATCAAACCTCGGGCGTGGAGACAGGCCATATACAGTTGAAAACCGAAGAGATGTCGGCTTGCATGTCATGCTCCGTGGCTGATCCAGGAGAAAACGCTCTATCTCAACCTTGGTTTCGGCATAGAGAGAAACCGGAGCAAGCAGTGATTCTTCACTGACATAGGATTCCGGATCTTCCATTTTACCGTAATTACTGCACGTCGAGGCAAAAACGAAACGCTGTATGCCGGTCTCATTGGCAAGCCGATAGAAAAGCCTGCTCCCGTCAAGGTTGACTGCACGTGCAAGCTCCGGCTGTTTCGCACAGGCAGGATCACCCACTATCCCAGCGAGGTGTACAGCCTGGTCGACTCCTTTCAGGGCGTGGCGCAGGTCGTCTTCATGACGTACATCGCCTTTAACAAATGTAAAGTTTTCATCGTTGAGAAGGTCAATGATCGGCACCCCGCCAAAAGAAAGGTTATCAATGACCTTGACACTGTAGCCTTCCGCAAGAAGGAGGCGCACAAGTACGGAACCGATATAACCCGCTCCGCCGCTTACAAGCACTGTTTCTTTCATGGATAAAATAGTATTGTCGAAGTTATTGTAATTCTTACGCTGAATACTCCAGATTGTCCCGGCTCTGCCGGGATGCCCGAACAACGGTTCAATTCAGGTGTATATAATTTTTCACAATATAGCCTGCAATCGCAAGAGAAGCTGTCGCACCGGGCGAGGGTGCATTCAATACATGAACCTGGGAACCGTCGCTGACAATCCTGAAATCCATTGCCAGGACACCGGTATTCTCTATCGCCTGGGCTCGAACCCCTGTCTGGCCAGGCTCAAGTTGATCCGCAGTGATGTCAGGAATCAGATGTCTTGCTTTCTCAAGAAAGGAAGACTTAAAGAGAGAACTCGAGAATTCACGGGCAGCAAAGTGAAAGTTCCTTTTTAAAAACTCACGGAAACCAGGGGCCGCTATTGTATCGAGAGAGTCCTTGAAAGAAAAATCCCGCCATGAGTAACCTTCCCTTTTAAAGGCAAGTACCGCATTGGGTCCAACTTCGCGTCCTCCATGAATCATCCTTGTAAAATGAACTCCGAGAAAAGGGTATGCCGGATCAGGCACAGGGTATACAAGATGGTTGACAAGGTACTCGGCATCAGGCTTGAGGCGAAGATACTCTCCCCTGAACGGGACAATGCGCAAAGGGCGTTCCATGTTTGTGCAGGACTGATAAACCTGATCAGCATGCAGGCCTGCACAGTTGATCAGCCGATCCACAACGAACTCACGCTTACCTGCAATGACAATAAACTCCCTGTTTCTTTTCACGGCACAGCCGCCTATCCGGGTGTTATAGGCAATGTTGCCTCCGTTCTCAAGTATTCGTGAAGCAAGAGCCCCCATAACCCCTTTATAATCCACAATACCCTCCTCAGGCACGAACAACGCCGCAGACGCCTTTACGTGAGGCTCACGTTTCTCAAGTTCGGAGGAACTCAGAAACGTCAGACCCTTGAGGCCGTTGGCCGCCCCCCTTTGTGCAAGATCCTCCAGAACCCTCTCTTCACGTTCACCTGAGGCGACAACAACCTTTCCGCACAGTTCATGGTCGATCCCGTTTTTCCGGCAGAATTCAACCATCTCGCGGATACCCGAAACGGCCAGATGAGCCTTCAGTGAACCCGGTTCATACGACAGCCCGCAATGCAGGACCCCGCTGTTACGGCCGCTCTGGTGCATTCCCGGACCACTCTCCTTGTCAAAAAGATATATCTCTGTATCAGGTTCAGCCTCCCTGATTTTATATGCAATAGCCAGGCCTAAAATTCCTGCCCCGATTATCCCTGTCTTTATCTTCAAGAGTGGTAGGTGTTATTGCTGATCGTCGGCATTAAAATGCTTGTTATACTCCTCCTGTGCCGTATAGTAGTCATCTATGCGTCCTATATCAAGCCAGTAATCCTTGAGTTCGTATTTGGAAACAGGGTCTTTCTCGGCCAGCATGTTCTTGATCAGCATGTCCATCCCGAAAAATTCGTTCTCCGGGAAGAAACGAAAAATTTCAGGCTTCATAACATAGATACCGGCAAGAATGTACATGACGATATCCGGTTTTTCCTCAATCCCGGTGACAAGCTCACCATCAAAAAAAATGTTGCCGAAATCAAACGGCATTATCTCTTTTTTGATTGTCAGGGTAAGTAATGAGTCCTGCCTGACAGAAAAATCATAAAGCTTTCTAAAATCAACAAGGCTAAGAATATCTCCGTTCATAACAATAAAAGGCGTATCGAGCCGCTCTTTCAGAAGTGCAAGCGGGCCTGCCGTACCGAGGGGCGTTTCTTCTTTGCTGACCGAGAGGTTCACGCCAAACTCTGAGCCGTCACCGAAAAAACGTTCGATATAATCCGACTTGTAGTTAGTGGCAAGGAAAATATCCTTGAAGCCAAATTGCCTGAGCCGGTCGATCTGGATTTCCAGTACCGATTTCTCTCCTATGGGAAGAAGTGGTTTGGGTATCACCTGTGTAAACGGCTTGAGACGGACACCGAGCCCACCTGCAAGAATAACTGCTTTCATGATTTGTCAGATTTAAACACGAAGGCAAGCAAAAGAAATGGGAGATTCTCTGGCTTTTCCGCCGTCAGAAACATGAATCTAAATTGCAAAAAAATACGTTTATTTCGAACCTTGTTCTCTCTTATTTTTCAGAGTTGACAATAACAGCTCTTTCATCACCCAAAGAAAAGGCTTTATCACCCGCTGAATGTTCCGGGGCTGCTGGGCAAGCCTGTAAACCCATTCAAGCCCCTTTTTCTGCATCCATAAAGGAGCACGTTTGACCGTCCCGGCAAAGTATTCGAAAGCCAGGCCCACCCCTACACAAAAAGTCCCCTGAACTTTCTGCTGAAGAGATGATATAAGCATTTCCTGCTTCGGAGCCCCGAGGCCACACCAGAAAAAATCGGGCTCGATCCTGTTCAGCTCATTGCCAAGGCTCTCGATATCAAAATCCTCCAGTGGCTGAAAAGGCGGCGAAACAGCACCAAGAACAACAAGCCCGGGATACTTTTGTTTCAGGTTCAGTTGAATCTTTTCAATAGTTTCACCGGAACCTCCATAAAAATAATGCGTATATCCTTCTTGCTCGGAAACCGCAAATATCGCATCCATAAAATCTTTTCCGGAGACCTTGCCGACCTCGGTGTAGCCTCTCATACGAGCAAACCAGACGAGAGGCATACCGTCAGGCAGTGTCATCAGGGAACGATTCTGAACCGAACAGTACCCCTCATCCTGATTGGCAAGATAAGCAGTACGGGTATCCATAAGGCATATGTACCCGTGCTGCTTGTTCAGAGAATACTCTTTGATACGGTCAACAACAGCAACAAGACATGTTTTTGTAATCCTTACCTTCCCCAGGGCAAATCTGTCCATGGAAACATATTGAAAAGTTACAAGCTTCAACCATGAAGCTTCCTGTAGTACTCGGTATCTTTGCTGCCCACCCTAAACAGAGCGTTCAACCCGGCTCCGACAGTGCTCTATCACCTTCATGTAATTGATGTACCATGCTTCAGGACTGTAAAGGCTCCTGACCACCGCTTTTCCGTTGTGGCCGTAGTGCTGCGCAAGAGAAGGATCCCCATAAGCCTGGAGAATGATGTCAACAAGGTCCTGAACGTTTTCAGGCTCGAACAGCCATCCGGCATTATTGTCGCCGATAACTTCCGGATAACCGGCCAGCCTCGGGGCAATAACAGGAAGCCCCTGCTGCATCGACTCAAGAAACACCATGGGGAAACCCTCATAAGAACGACTGGGAAACACAAGGATTCTTGCATTGCCTATCATCTCTCTCTTTACCTCTTCACTGACAACTCCGAGGCATGCAACATTAGGAGGAAGATCTGCCTGATTGACCACACTTTCATCAATAGCCCCAATCAGATTGAAATTGATCTGCGGTATCTCGGAAGCCGCCCGAACAAGCAGGTCCGCCCCTTTTTGCCGGTTCAACCGACCAATAAACACCACCCCTTCATTCTTGCCGTTCCCATCTGTGCCTTCTGTTCCCTCCTCGTCAATGAAGTTAGGCAGAACAAAACAACGATCCCGCGCAAAACCGTTGTCAATCAGCTTCTGCTTCTGAAATTCCGTCAGGCACAAAAAAGCATCGACATTGTCAAGGTAATATCTTGCCAGCCGCGCCCACGCGTTTCTGAGGGCGTATCCT
>JAKSCY010000110.1 GCA_022360355.1 Chlorobiales bacterium | reverse complement strand
TGGGGGCTCTACAATCCCTCGGAGCGAACCGACGAATGGTACACCTCCGAGTACTTCGGAGGCGAACCCGAGGACTGGTTCGGTATCCACCACGGCTCCAAGAGCCGGCCTGGCTTTAACGGTGACAGCACGCGTTACCAGAAACTCATGAACGATTTGATTAAGCGCGATCAACGCGATGCGACGACCTACGCCCTGACCCGTCAATACGTCGATGTCGTGAACTTCTGTGACTATATGCTCTTTACCTGGTGGATGGGCGTGGGCGACTGGCCTAACAACAACTGGTATGCCGGTCACCGTAATGACAGTTCACCCTTAGGTGCTACACCGCTGCAGTTCTTTGCCTGGGATGGGGAGTGGTCCTGGGATGCCTCTCGGGCGGGAGGCCCCGGCTATGTGCATCCCGATTTCCGCAATAATAAAAACGGTGGCTCACAGATTCCCTCTATCTGGCATGCCCTGCGGCAGAACGACGACTTTATGACGTTATTCGCCGACCGCGTTTACCGCCACTTCTTCAACGATGGCGCCCTCTCGGAAAAGGTAGCGCAGCAGCGCTGGCTGCGATTAAACGAACTCGTCCGTTCGGCCGTGATAGCGGAATCTGCCCGTTGGGGGGACACCATGGAAAGCCACGGTGAACCCACCCGAACGCGCGATAGGGACTGGCAGCGCGAAGTCGATGCGATCTATGCCATGATCGACGGCAACAGCAAACAATTCATCGAACACCTGCGTCAGCAGGGTTACTATCCTCAGATCGATCCTCCTCTGTTCTCCCAACATGGGGGGGAACTCGCTACGGAGGACACGATCTTACTGACCAACCCCCAGGGATCGGGTACGGTGTACTATACCCTCGACGGTTCCGATCCCCGGGCCGGCGCTTTCCCCGTCGAGGTCGCTACTCAGATCCTCTTCGATGAATCCGCTCCCAAACGGGTGCTGGTTCCCACAAAAAGCATTTCCAGCCACTGGCGCGGATTGCAGAGCTTCGACGACAGCCAGTGGA
>JAKSCY010000344.1 GCA_022360355.1 Chlorobiales bacterium | reverse complement strand
TTTCTTTTTAGCATAAATGGCACATGAATTCGATGGCAAAAAATACGAGCAGGCATCATCCCATCAAAAGGAATGGGGTTCGAAGCTGATAGCGGAACTTGAACTCAAGGGCAATGAGCGTGTTCTCGATCTTGGTTGTGGCGACGGTGTGCTTTCCGCTCACATTGCTGAGTTACTACCGGATGGTAAGGTGGTCGGGATCGATGCATCACAAGGTATGATTGACGTGGCCCTTCCAAAGGCAAAAGGCAATCTGCACTTTGTGTTAATGGATATTGACGATCTCGACTTTACCGATGAGTTCAACATCGTTTTTTCAAACGCAGCATTGCACTGGGTAAAGGATCATAACAGACTCTTGCAGAACGTCCGTAATGCACTTCTCCCGAAAGGCCGTGCTCGTTTCAACTTTGCTGGTGAGGGAAACTGTGTGAGTTTCCTGAAGGTGATTCTGGAGGCAATTGCAGATGAGCGGTTTGGGGAATATTTCACTGATTTCGACTGGCCCTGGTATACACCATCAATAGACGAGTATACCGAACTGTGCAAATCCAGCGGATTACAGAACGTAAGGGTATGGGGAGGAAACGCTGATCGTTATTTCCCCGATAAGAAGTCCATGATCAAATGGGTGGATCAGCCGAGTCTTGTTCCCCTGCTGTTCCACCTGCCGGAACAAAAGCGAGTATCATTCCGTGACTATGTCGTGCAGCGCATGATTGAAGAAACCTTGCAGGATGACGGGACATGTTTTGAGACATTTCGAAGGATCAACCTGACTGCGGAGAAATGAATCGGGGTGAAAGTTCTTTTGCCTGTACCGAACAGAGCATTATTTATATTGAGCTTGCAGTGTACTGCTTGTTGCATACAGCGTTACAGGACATGCTATTATGATGGGAGCCGGAAATAAAAACAACACCGCTCAATCCATGAGAGCGGAATATATGTCACGCATCAATCGCGTGATCGACTATATCGAAAATCATCTTGACGAGGAATTGACCCTTGAAATTCTTGCCGATGTGGCCTGCTTTTCACCCTTTCATTTTCATCGGATCTTCAAAGCC
>JAKSCY010000721.1 GCA_022360355.1 Chlorobiales bacterium | reverse complement strand
GCGAAATTGAACATGCTGAGATGCAGGGTATGACGAGTCGGGAAAAACTCACTATCTATTTCGATTCTTATCAAAAATTGCTCAATCTATCGGACAGGATTTGTTATGGTGGAACGCTTGGTGCTTCATACAATGCATTGCCAACCTCGATGCAAAGGAAAACAGATCAGATGGTGGAAGAACATATTGCCTGGCTCAGTAATTCTTTGGCTGCTGCAAAAGAAGATGGAGAGGTATACTTTGAAGGTCATGCTCATGAAACAGCATTGATGATCGTTGCCATGATTCAGGGTGGTCTTCAAATCGTTCGCTCTGCCGGGAGAGAATCGTTCGAGGTTTTAATAAACAAGATTAAACAGATGATACGTTTTTAACGCACTCTTTTTTTATTTTTACAATTACTTACTAGTAGGTAAAATCAATCCAGGGAGACGTATCATGGTAGAAACAGGTGGAAATGAGAGATCATCTTTTTTAAGAAACGTGTTGAAAGCGAACGCTGTCTTTTCAAGCTTCACAGGAACTCTGCTGCTTATCTTCCCCTCATCAATAGCATCCGCATTCGGCTTCACAGCTCCGATCTTTTCAGCTAATCCTGAACTTGCATTGAGAATTCTTGGCATTTCACTTTTGATCTTTGCCGGTTCTCTGGCATTTACCGCCACCAGGAAAGAAGTGAACTTACTGGAAGCCTGGATCGCGGTAATACTTGACGAACTATGGGTTCTGGGATCAATTCTTGTCCTGCTCATCAATATCTATCCCATAAATTTTGCTGGGAAAATTGCAATTTCAGCGATTGCATTGTTTGTTGGTTTGCTGTCAATCCTCCAATTTATGGGGATAAAGAGCGCAAAAGCCTGACGAAACAATTAGAGCACACGAATAATTGAGAATATTATTCGAAAGTCTCGTTTTAGTCCGATTCATGCAGAGCAACTTTTAATCCAGATTCCTTTCGGCTATTCAAAATCGCTCTATCTGCGATACAATAGTTTCCAAATTGAAAGCTATTGGCTGACATCATTGGAGAAAGGAAGAAACGATGGAATATAGATATTTAGGTAGCTCAGGACTGCAGGTTTCCGCACTTTCGTTTGGTTCATGGGTAACGTTCGGAGATCAGATGAATGAAGATCTCGCTTTCGAGTGCATGGAACTGGCATATAAGTCAGGTGTCAATTTTTTCGACAATGCAGAGGTATATGCGGGTGGCATGTCTGAAACCATCATGGGAAACATCATCAAAAAAGCGGGGTGGAAACGTTCTGATCTGGTGATTTCGACAAAAATATTCTGGGGAGGGCAGGGCCCGAACGATCGCGGCTTGTCGCGTAAACATATTATCGAAGGAACGGATGCGGCGCTTGCGCGACTTCAACTTGATTATGTTGATCTGATCTTCTGTCATCGCCCAGATTACAACACGCCTGTTGAAGAGACCGTTAGAGCAATGAACCATGTGATTAACCAGGGCAAAGCCTTTTATTGGGGCACCAGCGAATGGCCGGCGGTGATGATCATGGAAGCGTATCAGTTCGCCCGTCAGGAAAATCTGATTCCACCCACTATGGAGCAGCCTCAGTACAACATGTTCCATCGCGAAAGAGTGGAACGGGAATATCTGCTGATTTACAACGAAACGGGATTGGGTACGACAGTGTGGAGCCCTCT
>JAKSCY010000227.1 GCA_022360355.1 Chlorobiales bacterium | reverse complement strand
GAAGAAATTCTTGAAAATGAAGAAGCATCAAAGGAGTTTGACAAGGCCATCATGGAAAGAATGAAGACGGATGTGGACCTTGGCTGGATCTTTGCGAACGGCATGTTTACGTTTGACGCAAAATCACCTGCGGAATTCCTTCTCATGCTCAAACCTTACACCATGAGAGAATGCGCAAAAAAGATAACCTGCACCATGCTGGTAGCTGATTCAGAGGGTGACAAGGATCTTCCCGGACAAGCCCGGCAGCTATACAATGCTCTGCAATGCCCGAAAAAATACATGCTCTTCACAAAAGAAGAAGGTGCTGAAGAACACTGCCAGATGGGTGCCATCATGATATCGGGCGAGAATATCCTCAACTGGCTTGAGAATAAACTTCTATAGCAACTTACCACCGCACTGCCCCCAATTATTTCTTTCCTTTCTTCGCTTCGAGCGGCGGGCAGCCGCCGTGTGAGATGTAATCGATATACTTCCCATCCGCGAAAGGCACCAGATTGATCTCGCCAAACGGGTTTTTACGGTTGAGCCATTTGATGAAATCGCTGTGGATCCATTTTTTAAAGTCACCCTGGAATCCCTGGCCGTCAGGGTACATACCGATGAACTTTTTGAACAATTCCGTGGTAAATGCTGCTTCCTGCCCACCGGCTTTCCAGGTTTTGGTGCCTTTTTTACACAGGCCGGAGTCTACGTCGGCAAGACTGCACAGATCACTCTTTTTTGTAAGGTAACCGCAATGGCTGCCTTTTTCCACATTGGCAACGACGGCCCAGGAGTTGCTGCCTTGGGGCGCAAGCTGGGAAAATTCTGTCGTTGTGGCAGGATCGGGCGACCATGCCGGTGGTTGCGAATCTTTCAGACAGGCGCTGTCGCACTCCCCGATGATCATGAGTATGGGCAATTCTCTTTCGGCCAGAACCTTGCGATAATCGGCCATGCCCGGCCCGATCAACGGCACTTTCTGATCAACAGGAGAAAGCTGCACAAGACCTACAGGGTTGGCTCTCTCTTCTGGCGCCCACCTGGACATGCGTTCGGAATACTTTGGCAAAAACTCCCGGTCATAGATCACAGGATCGAAAGGCCGGCATGTGTCTTTCCCTATCTTTTGCATGGTCTCAAACCCTGTAGCAGGAACCTGAGCATGCGCTCCGCCAACTGAATGACCTGCGAAGATCACGTTGTTCGAACGCATGAAACGGGCTTTTTCAACTTCTTCCGGCTTG
>JAKSCY010000500.1 GCA_022360355.1 Chlorobiales bacterium | reverse complement strand
GCCTTTGTCAAACAAATCAACAATTCAACGAATCAACAAATACTCTTATTATGTGTGATACTTGCGGATGCTCTTCAGGAAACGGTGCGGTTATCTATAAACCCGGAGACGCTTCATATCATGTTCATGTCGGTGACGGCGGACACGGCAAACATCATGATCATGTACATGGCCGTCAGGTTGCCGTTGAGCAGGATGTGTTGTTGCAGAATAATCTTCTGGCCGAGCGAAACCGCGGATATTTCGAAGCAAGAAATATTCTGACAATTAATTTCCTCAGCTCGCCCGGTTCCGGAAAAACCACACTCCTCGAAAAAACCATTCCATTGATAAAAACGTATTGTCCGGTCAGTGTTATTGAGGGGGATCAGCAAACGACAAGGGATGCGGAGCGTATTCAGGCTCTGGATGTTCCGGTTCTGCAGGTTAATACCGGGACAGGATGTCACCTCGATTCTCTCATGATCAATCGTGCAGTCAAAGAGATGAGTCTTGCGGATAATTCCCTGCTCTGTGTTGAGAATGTCGGCAACCTTGTCTGTCCCGCGCTTTTCGACCTTGGAGAAGCAATGAAAGTAGTGGTTATAAGCGTTACTGAAGGAGATGACAAACCGTTAAAATACCCGACGATGTTCATCGAAGCCGATGTCTGCATTTTGAACAAAACCGATTTGCTGCCATATGTTCCTTTCGATGCCGCGAAATGCAGGGAAAATGCGGTGAAGGTCAATCATCATCTTGAGTGGTTCGAACTTTCAGCTACAACGGGAGAGGGTTTTGATGTATGGATAGAATGGCTGAAGTCAAAACTGAAAAAAGATTAAGATGCATTGTATCCGGCATCGTCCAGGGTGTTGGGTTCAGGCCGTTTGTCTACCGCCTTGCAAAAGAAGCCGGGTTCCGGGGTTTTATACGTAATACTTCCTCCGGTGTTTGCATAGAGGTTCAAAGCGTTGACTTGTCGAAGCTCGATCATTTCTGCCGTGATTTGCAGGAACAGGCTCCTCCTCTTGCGAAAATATCTTCAGTGGAAATCGAGGAAATCACACCTTCTTCCGGCCGGGATTTTGTCATTGTTTCTTCAGATGGCGAGGGAGCGGTCCAGACATTGGTTGCCCCGGATATTGCCGTCTGTGAAGACTGCCGTACGGAGCTGCTTGACCCTTTCGACAGAAGATATGGATATGCCTTTATCAATTGTACCAACTGTGGTCCCCGTTATACGATTGTTGAGCGCATTCCCTATGACCGTCCGCATACATCGATGAAGCATTTCGCCATGTGTGGTGACTGTGACAGGGAGTACCATGATCCCATGAACAGGAGATTTCACGCACAGCCCAATGCTTGTCCGGTGTGCGGGCCTTCCCTTCAGATGCTTGATGCTGAAGGGAAGGTGATCACATGTTCTGACCCTGTTGGCTATGCGATAGGCATGCTGAACGAGTCGCGTATAGTTGCAGTAAAGGGAGTGGGTGGTTTCCATCTTGCTGTTAACGCGTTTGATGATGACGCTGTTCGTCGTCTGAGACAGAGAAAGAGACGCGAAGAAAAGCCTTTTGCGGTCATGGTGAGAGATGTTGAAACGGCTGAAAGGCTCTGCATGATCAATGATGTTGAGCGTCAGGCGCTGTGCTTGCCCGAGGCTCCTGTTGTTCTGCTGAAGAAAAAGGATGAGGCTCTCCTTTCAGGGGGAATTGCACCAGGCAATGATCGTCTGGGTATAATGCTGCCGTATACGCCTCTGCATGTTTTGATGATGGAGCGGGGTCCTTCGGTTCTTGTCATGACGAGCGCAAACTGCTCGGATGAACCCATAGTTACGGAAAATGATGAGGCAGTGTCGCGCCTCCGGGACATTGCTGACTGTTATCTGGTGCATAACCGTCCGGTATATCTCAGATGTGACGATTCAGTGACTGTTTGTCTCGCCGGGAAACTGCGGCAGATAAGGCGCAGCAGAGGTTTTGTCCCGGCCCCTGTAACGCTCTCGTCCGGTGGTGCAACGGTTTTTGCTACAGGCGCTGAAATAAAGAATACGGTTTGCCTGCTTAAAGGGTCCGGCGCAATTCTGAGCCAGCACATCGGAGACCTGAAAAATTACGAGGCGTACAGTCATTTCCGTAAAGTTGCCGATCATCTGCAGCATATTTTTCAGGCGTCTTCTGAATTGCTTGTCTGCGATATGCATCCTGCGTATCTGTCCACCCTGTGGGCTCAGGAACAGAAAAGACTTCCATTACTGCAGGTACAGCACCACCATGCTCATATGGCAGCATGCCTGGCAGAAAATCACTGTGATGAACCTGCAATCGGCATCATTCTCGATGGTACCGGATACGGAACCGACGGGACAAGCTGGGGGGGAGAGGTGTTGATAGGAGATGCGGCGGAAGTTTTCCGTTTTGCCTCGTTTGAGCCTGTTCCTTTACCCGGTGGTGATGCAGCCGTTTTTCATCCCTGGAAGGTGGCTGTCGGCTACATCTATCATTGTTTCGGAACTCTTCCGGAGCTTGATTTCATGAAGGACAAGGATATTTCAGGTATAGCTCAAATACTTGAAAAAGGAATCAATTCTCCGCTGACAAGCAGTTGTGGACGACTTTTTGACGCAGTTGCCGGTATAACCGGATTGCGGGACGAGATCAGTTATGAAGGGCAGGCTGCGGTTGAGCTTATGCACGCAGCCGGAGTTCTCGAGGGTGAGCCTTATTCGTGGGAGATTGTGCCTTCAGGAGGCGACAGATGGCTTCTTTCCGTGTCGTCTTTGGTTCGTGATATTGTTGCTGATGTTCTTTCGGGCAAAGATATTTCATCTATTAGTGGAAAATTTCATATAACAATTGTTGATTTATTGTATAGTGTTATAAAAAAAGCGGTTGCTTTCTCAGGAACCCGTAAGGTGGTTCTCAGCGGGGGAGTGTTTCAGAACGCTCTTTTATTTGAAGGCTTGGTCGGGAAACTGGAGAAAGAAGGATATACGGTACTTGCCCATGCCGAGGTGCCTTGTAATGACGGAGGGATCTCTCTCGGTCAGGCTGTCATCGGCAGGGAATATCTGAAAGGCAAGTATAAGGGAGTTATCTGATTCTTTTCACTTTTGACCTTTTACTTTTGAATTTTGACTTCTGAAACTATGTGTTTAGCTATACCGGGCAAAGTTGTGGCCATTACCGATGAAAACGGGTTGAAAATGGGTACTGTTGACATTAACGGTTCTCTGACGAAGGCTTGTCTTGAATATGTGCCCGAGATTCAAACCGGACAGTATACAATTGTTCATGCCGGGTTTGCTTTGAAGATCATCGACGAAGATGAGGC
>JAKSCY010000156.1 GCA_022360355.1 Chlorobiales bacterium | reverse complement strand
AATCTCCTGTTGGTTACCTTATTGATACCTTTAAGCGCCATTTTACTTGGTGTCATGGTTTTAGGAGAACAACTGGAATGGAATGCATTTGTTGGGATGGGACTGATATTTATTGGCTTGATCGCAATTGATGGACGCTTACTAAAAAGGTTTAAGCGCAAAGAAACGGCTTGGTATTATGAGATATAAAAGAAATTTTTAATCCCTCAAAAGGACTGGCTATGGAATATTGCCTGCAGCACCCAATCAGAGCAGGACACTTGCGGAAACTGTGACTGCCCCCCACGGTTGCATCACAATCCCGGGCGGAGAACATCGAAACGGAAAATTGGGAAGGATGTGCCCGACGGCGTAAGTCTGCGAAAACAGAGCAGAAACGACAAAACCCCGAGGGGATCAACCCACAGGGTCTTGCGTTAAAATAAGAACCTCTGATTTCAGCGGATAGAATTTTTGCTCCGCGAGTAGGACTCGAACCTACAACCCTCTGGTTAACAGCCAGATGCTCTACCATTGAGCTATCGCGGAATGGTCGTTTAAAAACCGTCTCTTTCGAGGGTGAATAATATACTCCTCTTTTCGCTATTCACAAACTGATTTCAAATCATTTTTGCATGAAAAATCAAAAAAACCGAAGAATATCCCCGTTTTTTTCTTTTTACAGGTAAGATTTTGTAACTTTGGGTTCTTTTATTACAAAGGCCAGGTTGCGAGCATGGGTAAGGAAAAAGGACTGCTTGAAATCAGGATCGCCGGGTTAAGCGAAGGCATATACGAGTATGATTTCACCTGTCAAGCTTCGGGCTTCACAAACCCTGAACTTGCTGAGCCGGGGTTCAGCAAAGAGATTCGGACAAGGGTAGTAGCAAACAAGACCGACAGCGAAATAACCATTGATATCGAAACGAAAACTCTCGCGGAGTTCAACTGTGATATCTGCCTTGCCCCGTTGAAAAAAGAGCTGACAGGCATGTACAGGGTTTTCTTTGTTTTCGGCGAACCCGGCAGCGTTAGCGAAGAGCAAAGCGAGGGCTACCGTGTGCTTGACAGAAATGCGTCGGTTATAGACCTTACCGAAGATGTGCGCGAAACATTGCTTCTGTCAAAGCCGCTGAAAGTAGTCTGCATTGATAATCCTGAATGCTCGGTGTATCGTGAAGACGGCGCGGAACAATCTGAAGAGAAGCATGGAGCAAAAAGCCTTTGGCAAGAATCGCTGGAAAAATTGAAGAACAAGTATCATTAAGAAGTTTGTAATAAACAAGCACTGTTATGGCAACACCTAAATCGAAAGTTTCAAAATCAAGACGGGATAAAAGGCGTGCACAGTTTACCGCACGCAGTAAAGCTGCTGCAACCGTAATATGCCCGAATTGTGGTGAACCGACACTTCCTCACCGAGCATGCCGTCATTGCGGCCACTATCGTGGCCGGGCAGTAACCAGAAAAGCCTCAAACAGCTGAACACAACATAACCGGACTCCAAGATGCTGACAATTGCCGTTGACGCAATGGGGGGAGATAATGCCCCTGAATGCGTCGTGGAAGGAACAATCCAGACTCTTCGGGAGGCGGGAAACAGGCTGGAGGTTTTGCTGATCGGCCAGGAGGAGAAGGTACAGCCTCTTCTCGACAAGCACGACACAAACGGCCTCAAACTGCGGTTCATGCATGCCCCTGAAGTGATTACCATGAATGATGTCCCGGCCATTGCCGTCAAAACCAAGCAGCATTCATCACTTGTCAAAGGCTTGGTGTTATGCAAGGAAAAGAAAGCGGATGGTTTTGTCAGCGCTGGAAACACAGGGGCACTTATGGCTGCATCCCTGTTTGTTCTCGGACGTATTCCCGGAGTACATCGCCCCGCTATTGCAGCTTATTTCCCAAGGCTTGCTCCCGGCCTTACCAACGTTGTTGATGTTGGCGCAAACGTTGACTGCAAACCGGAGCATCTGGTCCAGTTCGCTGAAATGCTGACCATTTACCAGCGCGATGCCGCCGGCATGGAAAAACCTCTGACAGGCCTGTTGAATATCGGTGAAGAAGAGAACAAGGGTCCGGAACTTCTGAAACAAACCTACAGCCTTCTCCAGGAAGCCGACAGAAAAAACAAAGTCAACTTTATCGGTAATATTGAAGGCAACGACATCCTGTCGTCCAGGGCATCGATCATTGTGTGCGATGGTCTTGTGGGTAATACCTTGCTGAAATTCGGGGAAAGCATACCTGAATTTTTAAGCTCCATTTTCAAGCCCTCCCTGAAAGAACTGGTCGTATCCGGCCAACTTGATCCGAAAGCAGCCGAACTCACCGCAAACGCCTTCAAAGCGATGTTCCAGCCGTTCGATGTGGAAAAATTCGGTGGGGTACCGTTTCTCGGGGTTGATGGGATTTCCATTGTTGGCCATGGACGCTCATCGGCAAAGGCAATCATGAACATGATCTTTATGGCCGAACACATGATTGAGAAACAGGTAAACCAGCATATCACCGAAGCTCTGGCAGACAATTAACCAAGCCCCCTACAACCTCTTGAAAATAAAGCATCCAGAAACCACACACCGAACATCAGTCTCTGCATAGTCAGGAAGAGTTCCTTTAGATTTTAACGTTATTAAACTATATGAAAGCTGTAATCACTTCGACTGCAAAGTACCTTCCTGAAAGTATTCTGAGTAACCGGGACCTCGAGAACATACTCGATACCAATGATGAGTGGATTCGCACACGAACAGGAATACGTGAGCGAAGAATATTGAAAGACCCTGAAAAAGCCACCTCGTATTTGTGTACCGAAGTTGCACAGCAGATTCTGGAGAAACGGGGAATTTCTGCAGCAGAGATCGACCTTATCATCGTGGCAACCATGACCCCCGACATGATATTCCCCTCGACAGCCTGTCTTGTCCAGAAAGACATTCAGGCTATGAACGCCTGGGCTTTCGATCTCTCCGGGGCCTGTTCAGGGTTTCTTTACGCTCTCAATACCGGCGCGCAGTTCATAACCGCAGGAACCCACAAAAAAGTGCTGGTTATCGGAGGAGAAAAAATGTCGGCCATTATGGACTATACCGACAGAAGTACAAGTGTTCTTTTCGGCGACGGAGCCGCCGGGGTACTGCTTGAGCCGGGAAAGGATGACAGCCATGGCCTCATTGATGCCAGACTGTATTCCGACGGCAGAGGCGGCGACAATCTCTGCATGCCCGGAGGAGGCAGCCTCCGCCCAACGACGCATGAAACCGTTGACAGGAAACTTCACTATCTCCAACAGGACGGACGACAGGTATTTAAATCCGCTGTGGTAGGCATGGCGGATGTTGCGGCTGAAGTCATGAACAGAAACCACCTGACCAGTGAAGACATAGATTTCCTCATTCCTCACCAGGCCAACCACAGAATCATACAGGCAACTGCCGAACGTATGGGTATCGACATGGAAAAAGTCGCTATAAATATCGATCGTTATGGCAACACTTCGGCTGCAACCATCCCGATCTGTATTGCGGAACTTGATGAAGAGGGCAAGCTGCAAACCGGGAACAATCTTATTCTTGTCAGCTTCGGCGCAGGATATACCTGGGGAGGAATTTACCTCAACTGGCTATAAGAACAGTTCATCACTGTAACAGAAAAATCACTTCATGAAAGCATTTGTATTTCCCGGCCAGGGCTCACAGTATTGCGGCATGGCCAAAGACATTTATGAGAAGTATCCTGAAGCCCGCTCCATGATGGACCGGGCGGATGACATCCTCGGATATTCCATCACTGATATCATGTTTAACGGGACCGAAGATGACCTTCGTCAGACAAGGTACACCCAACCAGCAATCTTTCTGCACAGCATCTCCGTCGCCACACTTCTCGGCAACAAAGAGGCAGGCATGACCGCAGGACACAGCCTTGGAGAATATACGGCACTATGTTACGCGGGGGCGATGAGTTTTGACGACGCCGTACTCATTGTATCCAAAAGAGGCGAACTGATGCAGAATGCAGGCACAATGAACCCCGGTACCATGGCGGCGGTAATCGGCATGAGCGATACTGCGCTTGAGAAGCTTCTTGCTGAAGCACAATCTTCCGGTATCGTTCAGGCGGCAAATTTCAACTCTCCTGGCCAGGTGGTTATTTCCGGAGACATCGAAGCTGTCAGAAAAGCCGTAAAACTGGCCCCTTCCATGGGTGCAAGAATGGCCAAAGAGCTTGTCGTATCCGGCGCGTTTCACTCTCCGCTCATGAAACCCGCCGAAGAGGAGTTGAAAGCCTCCCTTGACGAGATCACCATTAATGATTCCCGAATCCCGGTTTGCATGAACGTTGTGGCAAAGCCCGTTACAAACGCGGACGAGATCCGCAACAACCTCGTACTTCAGCTTACCAGTTCTGTGCGATGGGCTCAGTCGGTTGAAGCGATGATTGCCGAAGGCGTCACTTCATTTATTGAAACCGGTCCACAGAAGGTTCTTCAGGGGCTGATCAAAAGAATCGACCGGTCGGCCGCCATTGACGGTGTCGACAACGCAGGGCAGATCGCACAGAAACTATCGTAAACAATGAGAAACAAACAACCGGATAAAACTATGTTTGAAGGCAAAACAGCCATTATAACAGGCGCGGCACGAGGTATTGGTCAAGCGATTGCCGTAGACCTCGCGGCAAAAGGAGCAAGCATTGTTATCTGTGATCTTCAGAAAGAATGGCTTGAAGAAACAGCCGATGCCGTCCAAAAAATCGGCCGAAAAGTCACCTGCCGGGAACTCGATGTTACCAACCACGATGCCGCACAGTCAACGTTTCAAGAAATAGCATCCGAGACCGGCTCAATAGACATCCTGGTCAACAATGCAGGCATCACGCGTGACGGGCTGCTTATGCGTATGAGTGAAGCTGACTGGGATGCCGTACTTGCGGTGAACCTCAAAGGCACATTCAATTGCACCAAGGCCGTCACCCGCACCATGATGAAGCAGCGCTCAGGCGCAATCGTCAACATTGCATCGATTATCGGACTCATGGGAAATGCCGGCCAGGCAAATTACGGTGCGTCGAAAGCCGGTGTTATCGCATTCACGAAGTCGGCCGCCAAGGAATTTGCGTCAAGGAATATCAGGGTTAACGCTGTTGCACCCGGTTTTATCACCTCGAAGATGACCGATGCACTCACCGAGGATGTACGTGACAGAATGCTCGATGCAATCCCGCTGAAACGGTTCGGGAAACCTGAAAACGTAGCAAGCGTCGTCTCGTTCCTCGCAAGTGATCAGGCCGAGTACATCACGGGTGAAGTCGTGAACATAAGCGGCGGCATGGTTATGTGATTTGGCAGAGGTCGGTCTGGTTCGTATATTGCCTGACATTTTTTATATGTGTTAATTATAACATCAACTACCTAACTCTAATCTGGAGAGAACGACAATGAGCGCTGAAATCAAAGACAAAGTTTACGATATCATCGTAAGCAAAATGGGTGTCAACAAGGACCAGATCAAACCTGAATCAAAATTTGCTGATGACCTCGGCGCTGATTCGCTTGACACTGTTGAGCTGATCATGGAGCTTGAAAATGAGTTTGATATTCAGATCCCTGACGAAGATGCGGAAAAAATAAGCACCGTCCAGCAAGCAATAGACTACATCGTCAGCAACAAGTGATTTCCATGCTGCATTCAGGCACAGAGGTTTAACGTTAAAGAATTGAAATGGGTCAGGAACGCAAGCGCATCGTTATTACCGGTATAGGGGTTTTATCCCCTATCGGTTTATCAAAGGAAGATCTCCAGAAATCCCTTTATCAGGGAAAAAGTGGTGCTGCGCCCATAACTTACTTTGACACAACGGGCTTTTCAACACGTTTTGCCTGTGAGCTGAAAGGATTTAAGGCTGATGACCATATGGACTCCAAATCCACCTCACGCATGGACCCGTTCAGCCAGTATGCCGTCATAGCTGCAGAACAGGCCCTGAAAGATTCAGGGCTTGACCTTTCCACTATAGATTCAGCAAGAATAGGGGTGGTCCACGGTTCAGGAACCGGGGGCATGACCATTCATGACAAACAGATGCGAGTATTCCTCGACAAAGGACCTCGCAGGATAAGTCCGTTTTTCATACCGATGCTTATACCTGACATCGCGGCCGGCCAGATTTCGATGAGAAACAAACTGATGGGCCCGAATTACGCGACTGCCTCAGCATGCGCCACTTCCCTGCATGCGATTATCGATGCATGGATGCTCTTGCAGCTCGACATGGCCGACTACATGGTATGCGGTGGTTCCGAAGCCGCCATTACACCAATGAGCGTCGGCGGCTTTAACGCTGCCAAGGCACTGTCCACGTTCAACGATTTTCCGGAAAAAGCATCGCGGCCATACGACAGAGACCGGGACGGCTTCGTCATGGGAGAGGGTGCAGGTTCACTGATCCTTGAAACACTTGAGTCAGCCCGGGCACGCGGCGCAAAAATCTATGGTGAACTGGCCGGTGTTGGCGCTTCAGCAGACGCCCATCACCTTACGGCCCCTCACCCTGAGGGGACAGGCGCTTTCAATGCCATGAAAAGCGCACTCGACAAGGCGGGAATTACCCCCGATGCAATTGATTACGTCAATACGCACGGAACAGCTACACCACTGGGTGATATCGCCGAACTCAAAGCCATCAAAAAACTCTTCGGCGAGCATGCCTACAAAGTCAGCATCAGTTCCACGAAATCAATGATGGGGCATCTGCTGGGAGCTGCCGGTGTCGTAGAATCCATTGCCTGCCTGCTCGCCATGGACAGCCAGGTCGTGCCTCCGACGATCAATATAGAAAACCTCGATCCTGAAGTTGATCTTGATGTCACCCCGAACACACCGAAGGAACGAAAAATCGAATACGTGCTCAACAACGGCTTTGGCTTTGGAGGCCATAACGCAACCCTTATTTTCAGAAAAATATAGGCATCAGCAAACCACCTGCAGTTCATGGCAAAGCTCTGGCATAAACTGAGTTCATTAGCCTTTCACCGCTCTCAAAGCAGGAATGATGAGCCCGAAACCACAGGAAAAACAGACAGCAGTGCTCCACCGTTTCCTGATACTACCAACTCTTGGCTGACCGGCCTCCTGGGATTTACACCTTATCATCCGGGAATATATCTCATCGCCCTGACCCACAGGTCCGTAGTTCATGACCAGACAGAGCCTGCCGACTCCAATCAGCGTCTCGAGTTTCTTGGCGACGCCGTCCTCGACCTGATCATTTCCGAGCATCTATACACCTCTTTTCCCGATAGCGACGAAGGGAAACTATCAAACAACCGCGCAAAAATTGTCAACCGAAAATCGCTTGCCGACTTTGCCGGAAAAATCTCTCTGGGTGAACACCTGCTCATCGGCGAGTCTGCGGACAAAAACACAATACAGACCAGCGAATCTGCTTTGGCGGACGCTTTTGAAGCCCTCATCGGAGCGATTTATCTGGATACCGGACTTACTGAAACAAAAAAATTCATTTTACGGCATGTCATTGAGCACGTCGACCTTCAAAAACTGGATGCCGTTGAGCACAATTATAAAAGCCGTCTGATTGAGTACACCCAGTCCCGGCAGATCGCCTCTCCCGTGTACACTGTTGTTTCGGAAGAAGGGGCCGAGCATGAAAAACTGTTTACTATAGAAGTGTCCTGTGACGGCATAATTCTCGGCAAAGGAACTGCCGGAAGAAAAAAAGATGCAGAGCAATCAGCAGCAAAAGAAGCACTCGCGGCGTTGGAAACGAAAACATCTATAGAAACTGACTAAAATCTCCCTCCCGGCCTGCCGCCTGTTGTTTTTCCGCATTGTAATATCTATCAAGTCATCTATATTTAACGTTTACAACGACCTTTCCGACAGCCATACTCTCACTATCCGTATCAGTACAATGAAAGAAGCGCTCATTTTTGATCTTTCCCGCAAAGGGCGAAGAGGCATCCGTTTCGGCTCTCCCGATGTACCGTCAAAACCTGTTCAACAGATGATTCCTCAAAAACATCTGCGTTCCGAACCCGCGGATCTGCCTGAGCTTCCTGAAAGTGAAGTGGTACGTCATTTCATACGCCTGTCGAACCTCAACTATCATGTTGACAAGAACATGTACCCTCTCGGCAGTTGCACGATGAAATATAACCCCAAAATCAACGACTATACTTCCGGTCTTCAGGGTTTTACGTCAATGCACCCTTTACAGCCGGAAAAAACCGCCCAGGGCTGCCTCAGGCTTATGTACGAACTCAGTGAGATGTTGTGTGAAATCGCAGGCATGGCTGCGGCAACCCTGCAGCCGGCAGCGGGCGCTCACGGAGAACTGACAGGCATTCTTCTGATTAAAAAATACCATGAATCCCTTGGTTCGAAACGGAACAAGCTTCTGGTAGTCGATTCCGCTCACGGCACCAACCCTGCTTCAGCGGCAATTGCAAATTACGAGATTGTTTCGATTAACAGCAATGCTGAAGGGCGTACCGATATTGAAGACCTTCGCCAGAAACTCACACCCGATGTCGCCGCACTGATGCTGACCAACCCGAATACACTCGGACTATTCGAAAAAGATATCCTGGCCATTGAAAAACTCGTCCATGAAAACGGCAGCCTTATGTACATGGACGGAGCGAACATGAACGCCCTTACAGGGATCACCAGGCCGGGAGATATGGGCTTTGACATTGTTCACTACAACCTGCACAAAACGTTTTCAGCCCCTCACGGAGGAGGAGGACCGGGAAGCGGACCGGTCGGAGTCTGCGATAAACTTGTCCCGTTCCTGCCTGTACCGGTCATAGAAAAAACCGGAGAAAGCAACAACGCCCGCTACACCATGAACATGAACAGACCTGAAAGTATCGGGCGCATGATGAACTTTTATGGAAACTTCGGCGTCCTTGTCCGGGCATACACCTATATCAGAATGCTGGGAGCCGAAGGAATGCAAAGCATCTCCGAAAACGCAATCATCAATGCCAACTACCTTCTCTCCCGGCTGCTGAAAACGTTCGATCTTCCTTACCCGAAACCGGTGATGCACGAATTCTGCCTTTCGGGTGACCGGCAGAAAAAACAGCACAATGTCAGGACACTCGATATCGCAAAGCGGCTTCTCGATTACGGTTTTCATGCCCCGACAATTTACTTTCCGCTTATTGTCAGCGAAGCACTCATGGTTGAACCCACCGAAACCGAAACACGGGAAACGCTCGATGCTTTTGCAGATGCCCTGCTGGCTATCGCCGACGAAGCAGAAAACAACCCTGAACTGCTACTCAATGCCCCGGGCCAAACCCCGGTACAAAGACTTGACGAAGCACAGGCATCGAGACAACTCAATGTTTGCTGTTTCGGTTGCTGAAAACCGTTTTTTTCTTTCCCTGTAAACTAACACCGGGGCTTCGTCTTTACGGAGCCCCATCCGGTTAACAAGCCCTCAAACCATTTAGCCTTCCTGCTGACAAACTATCCGGCGATCAAGCCGACAAACATTCTTTTAACCGAAATGTGACTTCGAAGTATTGGCAATTTCGGAATATGAGCGTATACTCATACAAACAACCGAGCCATGTTTTTACGCAGAACAAAAGTACTTGTCCTCAACAGCAGCTATGAGCCTCTGAGCATTTGCGATGCACAAAAAGCCATTGTGCTGCTTTTCTGCGGAAAGGCGGTAACGGTCGCACATCATCCTGAGAGATTCATCTGTACGGTTTCCGAATCCTTTCCGCTGCCGAGTATTGTGCGGTTAACCGTTTATGTCCGGGTACCGTACAAAAAAATAATGCTGAACAGAAAAAATATTTTCAGGAGAGATAACTTCCAGTGCCAGTACTGTGGACAAACGGACAAAACCTTGACGATCGACCACATGGTACCACGTTCAAAGGGCGGAGAAGATACATGGGAAAACCTTATTACCGCCTGCAGCCCCTGCAATACGAAGAAAGGCAACAGAACCCCGCAGGAAGCCAACATGCTTCCCCTGAAACAACCGATCCGGCCAAGCCATATCATGTTGATGCGCAAGTTTATCACTACCGTATCTGAAGATTGGAAGCCTTATCTTTTCATGGCATCTTCCTGAACAAAGCTCCCGGTGTAACCATTCAATCCCTTGGCCCGGCAAGCCGATGAAGGACAAAAATCCCTGACATTTCTGTTATGTTGATACGATATATCCAGATAGCAGTGTTTCTGTTGTTTCATACCTTCTCTTCCGCACAGTACACCGCCGTTCTTGCACAGGAAACACCCGTTTCTAAAGCACCGACCGCTCAGGATATATTCAACAGAAAGGATCAGTGGGTTGAGCAGCAGCTCAAGGAGATGACACTTTCCGAAAAAATCGGCCAGATGTTAATAGCTCACAGTCCCGCCCGGTTCCAGAGCGCCGATAACAAACATTACCAGAAACTTTCCATGCTGGTAAGCCAGGGAAAAATCGGTGGAATTATGTTTCTCAAGGGTAATACCTATGACGCTGCTGTTCTTGCCAACCGTTTTCAGTTCCTGGCGCCACGACCGCTACTCATCAGCGCCGACATGGAAAAAGGTCTGGCCATGAGAATCGACGGTGCAACCGAGTTCGCTCCAAGCATGGCACTTTCCGCAACCGGTGACTCAGGGCTGGTATACAGCATGGCCAGGGTTATTGCTCACGAAGCCAAAGCACTTGGGATCTACCACAGCTACGGTCCCAGTGTCGACCTGAACATCAATCCGCTGAACCCTGTTATCAACACCAGGTCATACGGCGACAATATTCCGCTGACTATAGAGATGTCCAAAGCGTTTATCGACGGTCTCCAGTCGAACGGCATGATAGCTACGGTCAAGCATTTCCCGGGACATGGTGATGTCACCGTTGACAGTCATGTCAAGCTTCCTGTTTTGCAGGCCGATAAGAAACGCCTTGAAAACCTTGAACTCAAACCATTCAAGGCCACCATTGATCACGGGGTAATGAGCGTCATGATAGGTCATCTCGCTATCCCTCATATCACCGGTAACATGACTCCTGCAACACTGTCATGGAGAATTGTCACCCGGCTCCTGAGAAAGGAACTGGATTTCGAAGGCCTCATTATTACCGATGCTCTCAACATGAAGGCACTGTACCAGGATTACACGCTTGAAGATATTTCTCTTCGTGCGGTTGAGGCCGGTAACGACCTTCTTCTTTTCTCGCCCGACCCTGAACTGACACACAGCACGATTCTCAATGCCGTAAAAAGCGGCAAGCTGTCCGAAAGGCAAATCGACAAGTCTGTACGCAGAATTCTTCTGGCCAAACGCTGGCTTGGCCTTGACAAAAAACGCCTGGTCAACCTGAACAGTATCCCTCAACATGTAGGTTTACAGAGCCATCATGAGCTTGCCGAAACCATAGCCAACAGCTCAATAACCGTTGTAAGAGACTCAGGAGCTCTTCCTGTAAGAGCCCGAAACAGCAAAAACATCTTGCATATCATTCTTGAAAATAAACGGCACTCACTGTCAGGAGAAACCTTTTCAGAAAAACTGCGGCGCACTTTTCTTGCGAAAACAATCCGCATCAGCCCGGACTCAAATTCACTTGATTACCGGAATGCCGCAGATAAAGCCAAACGCGCCTCGACAATTATCATCTCCACCTATGTTGAAGTGCTCTCCGGAGCAAAGTCCCTGGAACTAAGCAACCGACAGCAAGAGTTCATCAACAGTCTGGTTTCCGGCCAGCCACCGAAGAAGCCGTTGATTATGATATCGTTTGGCACCCCCTACATCATCAACCAGTTTCCAGACATACCATCCTATATCTGCGCTTACTCATCCTCCGGGCTCAGTGAAGATGCCGCTATCAGGCTGCTCAAAGGGACGATAACGCCGAAAGGCAAACTTCCCGTGTCACTCACGACAGGCCTTCAGTAACAACACCACAGCCATGATAAAAGGATTGTCGAACTCCTCAGGCTTTTTTGCTACATTGTCTGTCAACATAACGGGCATGTAAGGTGCCTAATGAGAATCCAAGGTTATGACCAAAAGTATTCGGGATGAATCTACGGCGAGCGCCTACTGGGGCGCTGTAAATACATTCTGCGCCCTTCGGGACGTTCACGTTATAGCTGATGCGCCTGTAGGCTGCTACAATCTGGTAGGTGCCGCGGTAATGGATTATACCGATGCGATCCCTTATCTGGAAAACTTCACCCCGACAAGTCTGACCGAAAAAGAAATTGCCTCATCCGGCAGTTCGGAATCGGTGATCAACGTGATTGAAAAGCTCGGCGATACAGAAAAGCAGCTGATCCTTGTTTCAAGCGCCGAGAGTGAAATGATCGGCAGCGACCATGAAAAGATGTTGCAGTTGAAATATCCGAACATTCGCTTTTTCGCTTCGAACTCACTCGGTGAAAACGAGTGGGCAGGCAGGGACAGGGCTCTTGCCTGGCTTTACAAAAACTTCGATGAGGGCATACTCGCAAAGATAGAACCCGGCACCGTCAGCATCATAGGACCTTCATACGGCTGCTTCAACAGCCCTTCCGACCTCGCCGAGGTCAAACGTCTTGTGACCGGATGCGGAGTCACAATAAAACATGTCTATCCGTTCGAAAGCAAGCTGCACGACATTTCCGGGCTTAAAAACTCCGAAGTGATTGTTGTCATGTACCAGGAGTTCGGACAAACGCTGGGCGACAAACTCGGCAGACCCGTTCTGCAGGCACCGTTCGGACTTGCCGAAACGGAACAGTTCATTAGCAATCTCGGCATACTTACCGGAAACGAAGAACGAGCCGCGTCCTTTCTGCAAGAGGAAAAACAAAGCACATTGCAGCCATTGTGGGACCTCTGGCGGGGGCCCCAGTCTGAATGGTTCCCCACAATACGCTTCGGAGTCGCTGCTGACCGGACTTATGCCGAAGGGCTTGCAAAGTTCCTTGGCAACGAAATGGGAATGCAGTGCCTCTTCAGCCATGACACAGCTGAAACCGATAACAACGCGCTTCGGGAAGAACTTGCAACAGCTCAACCCCAGTTCATGTTCGGGCGTATCGTAGACAAGATTTACCTTGCCGAAATTGACGCAAACACCCGGTTTATTCCTGCAGGGTTCCCCGGCCCTATAGTTCGGAGGGCTCTGGGCACACCTTTCATGGGACACAGCGGTGCGGTTTACCTCATTCAGGAGATTGTCAATGCCCTGTATGAAACCCTCTTTACTTTTCTTCCCATTACCCGCAAATCTGCACAAGTTGAGGAACCGACACGAAAAATTTCCTGGACGCAGGAAGCCAATGCTGTACTTGAAACGATTGTCGCCAACGCCCCGTTTATCAGCCAGATATCATTCGGCAGAGAACTGAAGAAAAAAGCCGAAGCCCTTGCCGCAAAACAGGGCAAAGATACCGTCACACCCGACCTGCTTCAGATGCTCAAGTGAAAAGTCGAACAGAAAGATCACTTCAGTATTAAACCCATGAGATTATAACCCTGACTGAATGTAAATATTCCTCTTCAATGGGTCCTATATGACCTATGGTTAGACAGCCTGCTTGCCGGAACTCTTGCTTTGTTCAAACAGTTCAAAAATACATCCGCCCAACGCAGAAATCGAAACGCACAGCAGGTTTTTCGAGGTGCCCGGATTTTGAATTATGACAATAAATTCGTAACATCGTTTTCCTCTTGTCGAAATGGGGTTACATAGCAGCAAATTGCTGAATACCGGCCCTCCCTTTCGACAACAAACTGACAGAAAGCGGCTGGACGATCCTGAAATCAGGAAAGAAGCGGTTCTGAAAAACAGGCTTCTTCAAAGAGCATTGAACAGAGACAGTATTCATGTCCGAAAACATAGATGTACAGGCAGCTGTAACCATTACGTTTCCTGATGGGAAAAGCAGGTCTTTTCCGTCTGGAATTACCGGTTACGATATAGCCCAATCAATTGGGCGCAAACTGGCAAAGGATGCACTTGCGATCAGCATTGACGGCAAACCTGTTGATCTTGGCATTCCGATTACCGGGGATGCCGAAGTAGAGATCATCACGTTCGATCATCCCGGTACCCTCGGCAAGGAAATTTTCTGGCATAGTGCCAGCCACATTATGGCCCAGGCAATCGAAGAGCTTTTTCCAGGCACGAAATTCGGCGCCGGGCCCGCTGTTGAACACGGGTTTTATTACGATATCTCTTCCGAACACCGGTTCACCGAAAGCGATCTGGAAGCCATCGAGAAGAAAATGCTGGAAATCAGCAAACGCGCACTCGAGATTCAACGGGAGGAACTTTCCAGAGAAGACGCTATCGCATATTTCACCTCAACCAGAAACGACCCTTACAAGGTCGAGATTCTGGAAGATACGTTGAAGGACACAGCCAGGGTATCGATCTACCACCAAGGTGACTTTGCAGACCTATGCAGCGGTCCCCATCTGTCGAATACTTCGCAGCTCAAGGCGGTAAAGCTGACCAATATATCAGCTTCTTTCTGGAGGGGGGATTCTTCAAGGGAAAGCATGCAGAGAATATACGGCATCGCTTTTCCATCCGAGAAACTCCTGAAACAGCATCTCGCACATATAGAAGAGGCAAAAAAGAGAGATCATCGCAAACTCGGTGCGGAGCTGGAGCTCTTTATGCTTTCTCAGGAGACAGGCAGTGGACTCCCGCTCTGGCTGCCCAAAGGGGCCATCGTTCGTAATGAACTGGAAGCATTCCTGAGAGAAGAGCAGAAAAAAAGAGGCTATGTACCGGTATATACTCCCCATATAGGACATATCGGGCTTTACGAACGCTCGGGTCATTACCCTTACTACAGTGACTCGCAGTTTCCTCCTCTCACCTACAGGGATGACCTGGGAAGAGAAGAGCAGTATCTGCTCAAACCGATGAACTGTCCGCATCACCATATGATCTACAGTTCAAAGCTGCGCAGTTACCGGGATCTCCCCATTCGCCTGACAGAGTTTGGAACGGTTTACCGCCACGAGCAGTCCGGTGAACTGAACGGACTGATCCGGGCACGCGGTTTTACCCAGGACGACTCGCACATATACTGCCGCCCCGACCAACTGGTCGACGAGATCTGCAACGCGATCGATCTGACTAAATTTGTGTTCGCCACACTTGGTTTTGACGACATTGAAATCAGGCTTTCCCTTCATGATCCGGAAAACCAGGAAAAGTACGGTGGCACCGAAGAAGTCTGGCAACAGGCCGAAAAAGATGTCAGGGAAGCTGCTGACCGCATGGGAATCAACTATATCATCGGTATTGGTGAAGCAAGTTTCTACGGCCCGAAAATTGATTTCATTGTCCGGGATGCACTTGGCAGGAAATGGCAGCTCGGAACCGTTCAGGTTGATTACGTCATGCCCGAAAGGTTCGATCTTTCCTATATCGGCAGTGACGGGCAGCCTCACCGACCGGTCATTATTCACAGGGCACCGTTTGGTTCCATGGAACGGTTTATCGGCGTGCTCATTGAACATACTGCCGGAAACTTCCCTTTATGGCTGGCTCCGGTACAGGTTGCCGTCCTGCCGATCACGGAAGATGTGCATGATTATGCACGCACCATCCATCAGACGTTGATCGACAAGGGAATACGTACAGAACTTGACCTGCGCAGTGAGAAAATCGGCAAAAAGATACGTGAGGCAGAAGTCGGCAAAATCCCGTATATGGTGATTATCGGCCAGAAAGAAGCTGAATCGGGAGAAATTTCATTGCGGCGCCACAGAAAAGGGGATCAGGGGAACATGACAATTCAGGCTCTCAAAGACAAGCTTTCAAAAGAAATCAAAGATAAATCTTAACGCAAAGCGAGAACCAATTGCGACATTTCAAACAAATCGAGACCGTATGAGAAAAAAGAGAAGCACTCCTCAAAAGCAAAAAGTGACCTACAGGGTTAACGAGCAAATCAGAACGCCTGAAGTAAGGGTAGTTTTCAATGACGGCTCACAGGAGATCATGAGAACTGGCAATGCCTTGAAACTGGCAGAGGAAGAGGGGCTTGATCTCATAGAAGTGCAACCGACAGCCACCCCCCCTGTTTGCAAACTGGATAATTATGGCAAACTGCAGTACAAGCTGGATAAAAAAGACAAGGACAGAAAGAAAAAATCAAAGCCGACCTCTCTGAAGGAACTTCGGTTTCACCCGAACACCGACAAGCACGATTTTGATTTCAAGGCTGCCCACCTCGAAGAATTTCTCCGCAAGGGAAACAGGGTTCGTGCAACCGTTGTATTCCTGGGCCGCTCTATCATATACAAGGACAAGGGCTTTGAGCTGGTTGAACGGCTAACGGAACGCCTCAGCAACGTAAGTAATCGTGAAGGAGACCCAAAATTCGAAGGAAAAAGACTGTTTGTCTATTTTGAGCCTGACAAGAAAAAAATTGAAGTCTACGAAAGGCAGTTGGCCAAAATGAACAAGGAAGTGCAAAACAAGGAAACACAAAAGTAATTTTTTTTACCGATAACAAAACGATACGATCATGCCTAAAATGAAATCGCACCGTGGCGCCTGCAAACGGTTTAAAAAAACCGCGTCAGGAAGTGTCAAACGCGAGAAAATGAACGGGTCGCACAACCTGGAAAAAAAGAACAGGAAAAGGACCCGGCGTATACACCAGTCCACTCTGGTAGACAAGACCCAGGAAAAACAGATTAAACGTATGATCCTGGCCTAAAAAAGTAACTGTAAACATTAAATCGAGACTACGATGCCAAGAGCTACTAATTCAGTCGCATCTCGCACAAGAAGAAAAAGAATATTAAAGAAAGCAAAAGGCTATTGGGGTTCACGGGGAAACATCTTAACCGTTGCAAAACATGCTGTCGATAAGGCAGAACAATATGCCTACCGCGACAGAAGGGTGAAAAAAAGAAGCTTTCGCGCCCTCTGGATAACGCGCATCAACGCTGCCGCTCGTGAAAACGGCACAAGCTATTCCCGGCTGATGGAAGCGATGAACAAGAAAAACATCGACATCAACCGGAAAGCCCTGGCCGAGATTGCGGTAAAAGATCCTTCTGCGTTCAGCCAGATCGTCAAATCCGTAATGAGCTAGCCTTTGCAAGCCGTGACTAATCCCATGAAGCACAGCATAGAGGAATTACGCCGGGAAATCGATACGTTCACCATACGTACTGCCGATGAACTGGAAGCATTCCGTCTCCGGTTCATGGTACGCAAGGGAAGCGTAGCAAAGCTGTTCAATCAGCTGAAAGACCTTTCCCCTGCCGACCGCCCTGGATATGGGCAGTTGCTGAATCAATTGAAACAGTCTGCCGACCGGAAGTATGAAGACGCCGAAAAACAGCTTGAAGTGCTGTCGTCAAGCGCAGGAAAAAAGAGGATCGACCTGACACTTCCAGGCAGAAAGCAGTATCCCGGCTCCGAGCATCCTGTACAAAAGGTTCTGGGCGATATGAAACAGATCTTCAGGGCAATGGGCTTTACCATTGCAACAGGGCCTGAGCTGGAGCTTGACAGCTATAACTTCGACATGCTGAATTTTCCTGCCAACCATCCTGCCCGGGACATGCAGGACACCTTTTTCATTACAAGAAACGAGGGTGAAGACGATCAGCTTCTTCGCACCCATACCTCACCTGTACAGATCCGGGTCATGCTTGACGAGAAGCCGCCCATAAGGGTCATCTGTCCGGGCAAGGTATACCGTAACGAGGCAATCAGCGCTCGGAGCTACTGTGTCTTCCACCAGCTCGAAGGCCTGTATATCGATAAAAGCGTCTCTTTTGCAGATCTGAAAGCCACGATCTACTCGTTTGCAAAACAGATGTTCGGCAGTGACGTACAGCTTCGTTTCAGACCGAGCTTTTTCCCTTTTACAGAACCTTCCGCAGAAGTAGATGTCACCTGCTACCTCTGTGGAGGCAAAGGGTGCCGGGTGTGCAAACAGTCAGGGTGGCTCGAAATTCTGGGATGCGGTATGGTTCATCCCAATGTGTTGAAAAACTGCTCTATTGACCCTGACGAGTTTTCAGGTTTTGCGTTCGGCATGGGTGTCGACAGAACCGCTTTGCTCCGTTACAAAATTGACGATATACGTTTACTTTTTGAAAATGACGTAAGAATGCTCGAACAGTTCTCGCAATAAAAAAAGCCTCCTGAAACCTATCAGGAGGCTTTTTTATGCCCTTGCCACAACCTTTCCGCTACTTGTTTCTTAAACTGAGCGCCCACTGTTCCATGGCTTCATTGGCCATTGGGTTTGGTGCTTCAAGAAATGTTACCACAAAAGTATCTTCCTGTTCTGCAACACCTATTGAACGGGGACGAATTGACAAAACAGAAGGATTCGGCAGTTCCTTTCCGAAACAGAAGAGAATATTTTTTGCATCCAGCATCCGGTCACTGACCATACCGTCTTTCAGTGACTTGGTATGAGCATAGTGATCAAAGATTCCGATATATGCAACAACAGGATGTGCCTCGATTTTTGTTCTGAAATAAGCGAGAATGTCATCAACCGAACTGTATGTGGTTTCAGACTTGTCGATCTCCAGCGTGTAGATTGGATATTTTTCCTGAAATAGAACCTGCCTCATGATGTTACCTCCTCAGTGATTTTGGAAAATACGTGTGGCAGTTGAACTCTGCCGGGATACAATAAAACGATAGGAGGTACAATCGGCAAATTTTCAGGGACAATGCAATGAAAAAGTTTTGGTGAAAGTCATCGCTCTCTGCTATATCCTGTATTCACTGTAGAGCCTGTACCTTACCGGACAGGTGCAGATATCATCATCACCGAAAGCATGACAGTAGGGACAGAGCTTTTTCGGCTGGTCGTTCTGTAAAAACAACACCTTGTCACCGTGTTCAGATGCTACCTTGCACAGATGACCCTGCTCTCCCTTGAGGCAGATATGGTTATGCGGGCAATCCACAGCCTCCTCTCTTGCCTTGAGCATTAGAGGATCAGATTTCATAATGCACGAAAGCGATTACAATGTTCGTTCTCAGTGAGTTTCCAACACAAACATTACATCTTTAGTACGCCAATCTACATTATTCCACCAGATAATCAAAAAAAACCGCGCAACGATATCGTTATCGTTGCACGGCTCTTATCAAGTTGTTGGTCTCTCTACGAAAAAAGCTTAACCTTCGGCTTCTACGGTGATGTTAAGGGTTGCCGAGACATCCATGAAAAGCTTGACGCCCGCTTCATAGTTGCCGAGTGCTTTAATAGGCGCCTCGATACTGATTTTTCTCCGGTCAACAGTGACGCCCTCGTTTTTCAATGCTTCGGCAATATCTCCTGACGTCACGGTACCAAAAAGCTTACCCGATTCACCTGCTTTGGCTGAGACCTTGAGGTTTAACTGCTGTAATTTATCCGCCACCTCACGTGCAGCGGCTCTCTGCTGCTCGATTTTCCTTTTCTGCTGTTTTCGTTCAGTTTCAAGTGCTTTGAGAGCACCCTCTGTTGCTCTTAAAGCCATACCCTGAGGAATAAGATAGTTGTTTGCGTAGCCGTTTTTTACTTCCACGACTTCACCTGCATCCCCCAGTGTTACAATATCTTCCTTTAAAATAACTTTCACTGCTTTGCTTCCTCGTTTCAATGAAGTTTTAACATTTATTAACAGATTGTCTTATTTGTACTCGTCCGCCACATATGGAATAATAGAAAGAAACCTCGCCCATTTGACCGAATGAGTGAGAAGGTTCTGCTCTTTAGCGGATAGTCCCGTGATACGGCGGGGTATAATCTTTCCCTGATCGTTTATGAACCGCTTGAGTTTTCTCTCGTCGCGGTAATCAAAAAAGACAACCTGGTTCTTTGACACTTTTTTCTTTGATGCCAGCGCATTGCCGATCGACTTGCTCATCGATGTGCTTGTACGTCTTTGTTTCATTATATCGTTAAAATTTGTCGATGTTTTCTTCCCTTAATCGGAAGACAGATATTTATACTCGTAAACATGGCCGGAATCATCGCTCCGGCTATTCTCACTCATGCCTTCATTGCTATGACAGTCATCTTCGATAAAACCAGAGAGTTCATCACCATCCTCGGTTTTTTTCCGCTTGTTGAGAAACTGGATTCTGCGAGCCTTTATTTCAACGACCGTCCGTGACGAACCATCCTGAGCTTTCCATGTCCTGCTCTGCAGTTCACCGTCAACAAGAACCGCAGCACTT
>JAKSCY010000261.1 GCA_022360355.1 Chlorobiales bacterium | reverse complement strand
TTGAGTCCTTTTTTACTGAACTCGATTACGTAAGCATCACTTTGCTTTTTGGCAGCGGCATTTGCTTTGCCGGGAAGCTCACCGCGGAAAAAGAATGTTGCACTCCCTGCGCGCAAGCTCGAAGCATCGACAATGGCGCTACCCTGCATGAATCCACCGGGCTTGATTCTTTTTATTCTGTCCATTGCAACGTTGACAGCGCCGTTATCGACCTTGTTTTCCCTGTTTGTCAGATACACAGAATAGTTGACGTTGCGGGCCGGGCGAGTACCGGCATTGTAAACGCGCCATTGCACGCCATAATAATCAGTGTCGCCCACGGAATAGGCAAAGAAGACGTTAACATCGGTGATAACCGGATTCGCTCCCCTGTTTCTTGTGATATCAAATGAGCGTTCGGCACTGTTGTTGGTCTCGTCATTCTCCGAGATTAATCCGAAGGGATCCACGGAGGCTGTTAAGGTTGATGTTCCCGATGACGAGGGAGTATATGTAAAGGAAATCAAACGACTGCTGTTTGCTGCGAGATTATTGACGCGCTCGCGATGGATCAGGCGGTCCCCATCTTTAACCTGCACGATGAAGTTTTCAGCTTTTCTGTTGCCATCATTGTTCACGTAGAGCGATACAGGGATCTGTGTTCCTGAAATTTCTGTCGCGTCCTGTGGCAAAAGCACAGTGTCAATCACGTGAATGATTCCGTTGTTTGCCCTGATATTTGTAATGATCACTTGCGAGTCATTGATGAAAACATTACCCCCTTTGGTCACCCGGATTTTCACGTCACCGCCCTGTAATGTCAGCAGGCGTTCGCGCTCGACCACCAGTTTGGCTTTCGCTTCTCCGGAAAGAACGTGGTACAGCAGGATCTGCGTCAGGGTGTCGGTGTCGTTCAGAAGTGCTTCAATGGTGCCGGCAGGCAACTTTGCAAAGGCATCGTCAGTCGGCGCAAACACGGTAAATGGTCCGGGACCGGCCAGAGTTTCGGCTAGCCCTGCTGCCGTGACTGCGGCAACCAGCGTGGTAAAACGGCCGTCGGAAACGGCGATATCGACGATTGACCCCGCTCCCGAATTATTGTTTTTCGACGAATCGGCAGGAACGCTATTGAAGGTTACGCTCAGATCGGAAGTTTGAGCATTTGCCGGAGCCGTGAATACCGGCAAAGAAAAAATAGCGAAAAGTGCTATTACGGTTATGGATATTTTCAATGTTTCATTCATTCGATTTCTCCTTGAGTTAGCTTGAGTCTTTTCTCTTCAGTCTGACGGCATGGTAGAAAATCGTTACGAAAAAATCTGTCGGCGGGTACTGAAACCGGCGTAAGAATCGTGGAGATGGGTTTGTAAGCGAAACCCTACAGGATGTGTGAGAAGATCGCTGCCGCCGCAGTGGAAAGGATCTTCTCCTTTCATGAAAAGGACCCCTGCACTTTTCGGCAGTCTCAGCGAGTTAATTTTATTACAGCATATCTTTTTTGCTTTTATTAAGCTGAATCACTGAAAATAGGGGTATAATGTTTTATATT
>JAKSCY010000637.1 GCA_022360355.1 Chlorobiales bacterium | reverse complement strand
TGGTGCAGACGCGGGACAGGGGAGTGGTCATCCTCTTTCAGGGGATCCGGCTGGCCGGTGGCATCGGTCAGTTCCTCTTCCGAGGGGATACACTGTCTGTATATCGCGTCACCAGGTTCCCTGATCAGCCCCAGGTAATAATCCGTAACCCGCATGGGGTATTTCCGGGCGACCCTTGCAATGGTTTCACGCTGTTCTGCCGTGAACAGCGGTATGTCGGCAATGCACGTTGTGTTCATTTTAAAACGCTGCCTCCATGAAAGCGGGATCGAAATTTGGGAATCGATGCCCGAGTTTTTCCGTTACCTGCTCTCTGGTGCCGATGGTGTCTTCCATAACCGAGCAATATTCATCCATGGCCCGGTGGAAAAGGTATTCCAGATCACGGCTTGTCAGGTGCGCAGTTTCAAAGGTAGGGCGGTTGCGCCCATCGTAATTGCTGTAATCCGGTTCGACCCACGTAATGTCGAAGTGACGCCTGTTCTCGTAAAACTCTGTGCCGGGATAACCCACAAGCATGTTGATTTCAGCGGTGCTGGACAGGCCGGAGCGCATCCAGCTGCTCATGGTGGCTATGGTTTGGCGGGCCGTCTCATAGGTTTCGAACGGTGAGCCGATGAGCCAGTAGGTATGGGTTTCTATCCCTTCTTCCCTGGCGTATTCCAGCATGCGCATGACCTCGGGGATCCGGATGTTTTTGCCCATGATTCCGAGAAGCTCCTGATTGGCGCTTTCCACCCCCACATGCAGGCAGCGGCAATCTGCCTCGCGCAGTTTGCGGAAATGCTCCCTGGTAGCTATAGGATTGACCCTGGTCTGGGCTTCCCAGTGCATTTCCGGTTGTAGCGAACCCATCTGCTCGGCAATTTCCACGGCTCGGTCGATATGATGAAGAAAATCATGGGTGCCCAGGTAGAAGAAGCGGCTGTTGCGCTTTTCCATCAGGTAACGAACCTCTTCCTTGAACCGGTCGAGGTTTTGGCCGGTAACTTCCGGTTTCCAGAAATCAGCACACCAGACGCAGTCGTTGGTGCAGCCGGTCAGAGGCGTTACCCTGGATATCGGTATGGACAGCCGGTCGTCTCCGCCAAGTTCTTCGCCGGCAAAATTGTCTTCCAGATGTTCATAGCCGATCAGGGGTACTGCGGAGCGGTCCATGCGCGGTCGATCCGGGGTCTTGAAGAGTTTATCGTTCTCTACAAAACTGATTCCTGCTATGCCGTGGAGCGGTTCGTTTCGTTCCATGGCCCGGAGCAGCTCCAGGGTGGTTTCTTCGCCCTCCTTGTGCAC
>JAKSCY010000786.1 GCA_022360355.1 Chlorobiales bacterium | reverse complement strand
GCTAACAAAAAAAATCGCTGAATCATCGGTGCGTGAACTGATATCTTATGAAACCATTGTTTGATTTTCTTCTAAAGATCCTTATCTTGTCCGTCATTTTATGGGGGGTGATATTCTGGGGTGCAGCAGAGTACGACATTGACCTCGGCTCTGTATTTGTCGCCTGGATATTGATTGCTGCCAATACCCTTGCCGGTTACCTGTTGTTTGAGTATGCTTTTGATAAACCTCAGGCGGTTTTCACCAAGGTTGTATTCGGAGGATTGGTGTTAAGGCTGTTGGTGCTTATGGTGCTTATCGCCGTTATCATCCTGCAGAGTTTTGTTGTGATCAATGATTTTGTCTTTTCATTTTTCGCTTTTTACTGTATCTACGTGATTATTGAAATTCTCGGATATCAAAAAAAGAACAAACAGAAAAAGAAAGTTGCATGAAACGGTTTAATGCATTATGGACCGGGGAGCTTGTCAAGGTGGCCGCACTGGTTATTCCATTGCTTTTTGGTTGTGGTATTTCTGCATATGCAGCTTCTGCCGGAGAGCATGGTGAAGAAGGGCACGGAGGTCCAGGTGAGGTCATCATGCATCATATTCTCGACAGCAATGTCATGGCCTTCGAGCCTTTTGCCGAATTTGAACTCCCGAAAATAGTTGTCGGCGGTTTTGATATATCGATCACCCGTCACGTTGTTTTTATGTGGATTGCAGCGGTTATTCTGTTGCTGGTTTTCGGTTATGTTGGAAACAAGTACAAATCTATCGGCAACAGCAGGGCTCCCGGGGGCATTGCCAATGCGATGGAAGCTCTTGTTGAGTTTATCCGTCTCGATGTTGCAAAATCCAACATCGGTGAGGGCTATGAGAAACATATGCCATACCTGCTTACGGTGTTTGTCTTTATTCTGCTGCTGAATCTTCTCGGTCTGATTCCATACGGAGCTGCAGCTACAGGCAATATTAGCGTGACGCTCACGCTTGCTGTATTTACTTTTCTCATTACCCAGGTATCAGCGATCAAGGCTAACGGCATCAAGGGGTATCTTGCCCATCTTACCGCGGGTACGCACTGGGCGCTCTGGATTATCATGATCCCAATCGAAATTATCGGTTTGTTTGCCAAGCCATTTGCGCTGACCGTTCGACTTTTTGCCAATATGACTGCCGGGCACATCATAATTCTCAGCCTGATTTTTATCAGTTTTATTCTACAAAGCTACATTGTAGCAGTGTTTGTATCGGTACCGTTTGCCATATTTATCTATTTGATTAAGATTTTTGTTTCTTTCCTTCAGGCCTTTATTTTTACGATGCTCTCTGCACTCTTTATTGGGCTTGCTTCCTCGCATGAAAATCACGAAGCAGAGGCTGCGCATTGATCGAAAGGAGATAGTTCTTATTACCAGTTATATTTTGTACTTTTGTCAGGGTTTAAGCTGTTTTTTGTAGTAGATCTCAATACATAATAAATCATTTGGAGGGGGTAAAAACATGGAAGGTTTGGGTAATGAAGGCTTGGGTTATCTGGGTGCCGGTATAGCTGCAGGTTTAGCTGTTCTTGGGGCAGGTCTTGGTATAGGTCAAATTGCCGGTTCTGCTGCTGAAGGAACCGCACGCAATCCCGAGGCAACCGCAGATATTCGTACAACCATGATCATTGCTGCGGCGCTTATCGAGGGTGTTGCCCTGTTCGGCGAGGTTATTGCAGTGTTGCTGGTTTTAAAGTAGGCGGAAAATATATAGATCATATGTCATGAACCGAATGCGGCAATGAAGTGCGCCGCATTCGGGATTTATCCAATCGTAAAGGAGAATAGTATTCCATGCTTACGTCAGGAATTATAGTTCTTAGCGGGGGCCTGCTCGATCCTAATCCGGGTTTGATTTTCTGGACCACCGTGACGTTCCTCATTGTGCTTTTCATTTTGAAAAAGTTTACCTGGGGGCCAATGCTGAGTGCTCTTGAGGAAAGAGAAAAGGGTATCCAGAGCTCTATTGACCGTGCCCGCACAGCAAAAGAAGAGGCTGAGGAAGTGCTGAAAAAGAACCGGGACCTTTTGGCAAAGGCGGATGCGGATGCTGAAAAGATAATTCGGGAAGGTAAAGAGTATGGAGACAAGCTCAAGGCGGAAATCACCGAGAAGGCTCACTCGGAAGCTTCCAGAATGATCGCTTCGGCCAAAGAAGAGATTGAACAGGAAAAACGGCGGGCGCTGACTGAATTGAGAACAGAGGTTGCTGATCTTGCCGTCAAAGGCGCTGAGAAAATCATCATGGCGAATCTGGACGCTGACAAGCAGAAAAAGATCGTTGACAGCATGATTCAGGAGCTATCACAAAACCGTAACTGAAAACGCACCGGGAAATGTCAAGTAAAATAACGAGCAGGCGGTATGCCAAAGCGTTACTCGATGTCGCCGAAGAGGGCGGTTTTGTCGAGCAGATCACAAGCGATCTCGAGACAATTCGTGAGACTGTTGCCGGTTCACGAGAGATGGTGAACATGTTGAGAAGTCCGGTTGTCAATGTTGATCTCAAGGCCCGTATTTTGAAAGATGTTTTCAAAGGCGAGCTGAGTGAAAATACGATCCGGTTTATCGATCTTCTTTGCAAAAAGAAGCGTGCAGGGCTTCTCACTGATGTCATCGATGAGTTCTATGCTCTTCGGGATGAGCGAGGAAATATTGTCAACGTAGATGTTACAAGCGCTGTTGAACTCGATGACGGGCAGTCGAAAAAGCTCATTAACGGTCTGGCAGCCTATACCGGTAAAAAAATTCGAGCCCGGCTCTCTCTTGACGAGCAACTCATTGGGGGAGTAAAGGTGCAAATCGGTGACACTATTCTCGATAACAGTGTCGTACATCAGTTGCAGAGACTGAAAAGTTCTCTGGCTGAAAGCGCATGATAACTGTATACTGGCGCAGAATATAATTGTTGTAAAAAGCCTGTTCGTAAATGCAGGCTTTTTTCTTGCCCTGCAGCTACGCGCTTTCAATGCCGCTGTTGCAGGGATCTGTTAAAATATGTAGGTTTTACGGTTAACCTGGCCTGGTAATGGGGCTTTAGCTCAGTTGGTAGAGCGTCTCGTTCGCAATGAGAAGGTCAGGGGTTCGACTCCCCTAAGCTCCACGAAGAAATGGTTCAGTGAAACCAAGAAACAAAAGAAGTGAAATGAAGAAAATCTCTCAATTGCTGGTGCTCATGCTCATCGCGGCGGGGTTCATCATCCCGGGTACAGCCTACACAGGGGATGCCCACGACCACCATGACCACCATGATCATCACGACCATCAGGGGCATAACGGCCATCATATCCATGAAGCAGGCGGATTCGAGATCGGCCTGTCAATAGGGTGGGTCCGTCTTGAAGAGGATGGTCACCATCATGAGGAAGAAGAGCACCATGAGGAAGGCGAGCATCACGAAGAGGAAGAACATCATGAAGAAGACGGCCATTCCGAGGATGCGCTTGGCGTGCATCTCCACATCGGCAAACGGCTG
>JAKSCY010000157.1 GCA_022360355.1 Chlorobiales bacterium | reverse complement strand
TGCGGTTTGATGACCATTCAGGTTTCGGATCGGTATTCAGCCCCAGAATTAGTGCAGCATATCGGGTCAGCGATTATCTGCGCCTGAGGGGATCGTATGGAGAGGGTTTCCGGGCACCATCGGCATTTGAACTGTATTCCGGATCTCCTTATACCATCAGAAGAATCCTTATTCCGAATCCTGATCTTGACCCCGAAACATCCCGTACCTGGGAGGCTGGTGCCGATATCGATTATGGTATTCTCTCCATCGGTTTGACCGGGTTCAGAAATGATATCGATGACATGATCGCAGAAGTGTTTACCGGCCGGTACGAAGGAACGAAGCCAAAAATTCCCGTCAACGAGGTGCGAAACATTGCCGAGGCCATGACGCAGGGTATCGAGCTGAGTGTCGGGCTGGATATTGGTTATGGACTGCGGCTTGCCGATGAACTGACGTTGCAGGAAGGGGAAAACAAAACTAACGGCGAGGAACTGCTCTATGTGCCTGAGGTTTCCAACGTGCTGAAGCTGTCATACAGCAACCCGTCTGTCGGGCTTTCGGGTAATATCAGGCTGGTGACTACCGGCAGCCAGTACACGACTCCGGATCTCAAAACGGAGACATATTCCATTGTCAATGTTTACGCTTCAAAGTCATTGACGGACAGGGTTCGTCTCTATACGGGTGTCGACAACCTTTTCGATGAACAGGCGACCGATGGGTACGGTAACGTATACGGTCCAGCGAGCAGCGGAACCTTTATCTATGGCGGTTTAAGTATGAATCTGTAATGAATTAAGGTAATTATCGATGAAAAACAGGATGGTGGTCGGACGATATATGTTGTTTGCGGTATCGCTTGTCTGTATTACAGGTGTGTACGGGTGTGGCTCGCCGCAACATCCTTCGGACAACAAGTATAGTCAGGGGGTTTCCAAGGAAATGACTAATGGAGAACAGCTCTATAAACGATACTGCAGCAGGTGTCATTCTCTGGGGCCTCCTCCGAAGTTTGGTCCGCCGGTAAAGGGTATCGCAATACATTACCGTGAGGCATTTGCCGACAAGAAAGAGGCCGTAGAACATATGGTAGCCTTCATGCAGAAGCCCGATGCCGCAATGTCGAAGTGCCGTCCTGAAGCAATTGAGCGTTTCGGGCTCATGCCGGCAATGAACTTGCCGGAAGAAAAGCTGAGGGCTGTATCCGACTGGTTCTGGGAGCAGTTTGATCCGGAGCTGAAACGTCGCCATGATTCTGGTCATCATCATCATTGAAAAGAAAACCATGATATGCGATGAGAGGAAAGCGGTGAGTGACAAAGACCGCAGCAGTCTGGATTCCGTTATCCTGGAAGAGCTGGTGCAGTGCCTGAAGAATATTGCATATGGGGAGATTGTTGTCACTATCCACGATTCAAGAATCGTACAGATCGAACGGCGGGAAAAAAAACGTTTTCCGCCGGAGAAATACAGCGACTGCACGGGCAGAGCTTAATAGAAGTAATAATAAAAAGCCGCCGACCGGATTACCGGAGGATGCTTGGTGCATGGGGAAAATTATGAAGTTACCTTTCAATAACAGAAAGAGCGTTCCTCTACTACTGGTTTCGATGCTGGCTGCCGGGCCCTTAGGGAACGTTCTGGCGGAGGGGTCGCATAGCGCTGAAGTCGAAAAAATCATCGTCAGTGCAACCAAGACGCCGCATACGCTTGGAGACGTACCGGTTGCGGCAGAGGTAATTACCCGTGAAGAGCTCCAGGAAAGAAACGTCAGAACGGTACAGGAAGCCCTCGAAATATCAACCACATTAGTGGTCGAGTCAACTTCCGGTTACAATAACAGGGGGCTCATAGGAATGCAAGGTCTCGAACCGCGCCATACGCTTGTTCTGATTGACGGTCAAAGGGTTCAGGGGGGACATCAG
>JAKSCY010000612.1 GCA_022360355.1 Chlorobiales bacterium | reverse complement strand
ATCGATGCCCGCGTTACCGGTGAGAGTGTCGTCGCCCGCGCCGCCGACCAGCAGATCGGCAGACGTTGTGCCTGTGAGCGCGTCATTGCCGCCAAGACCGTGGACGACTGATCCCGACAGCGTATCGCCCAGACTGTTGTCTCCAACCGTCACTCCTGCATCGAGTATACCAGCGTAGACGTTCCAGCCGTACGTATCGGTGAGGTACTGACGCGATGTCGCATCGGTATACGTGACTCCTCCGGCGCCAAGAACCACCCCGTTTTGGAGCCCGGTTTCGCCCGCTGAACTGTTGATGTCGGACCAGCCGGCAAGCAGAAGATCGTAGTTGGAGACCGACATGCCGCTACCGTCGAGTAGGTAGTAACCATTAGTCAGTGCACTGACATCCCAACCACCGATGTCCTGGTTGAACGATGAGGCATTGTAGAACATATACGACATACCCGTCACGCTGCTCGTGTCCCAGTCACCGATGTCCTGGTTGAACACTGCGGCACTGTTGAACATCTGCGACATACTCGTCACGCTGCCCGTGTCCCAGCCACCGATGTCCCCGTTGAACGCTGCAGCACTGCGGAACATAAGCGTCATATCCGTCACGCTGCTCGTGTTCCAGCCACCAATGTCCTGGTTGAACGCATCGGTATTGACGAACATATACGACATATCCGTCACACTGCTCGTGTTCCAACCACCGATGTCCTGGTTGAACACTGCGGCATCGTAGAACATATACTTCATGTTCGTCACACTGCTCGTGTCCCAGCCACCGATGTTCTGGTTGAACGCTGCGGCACTGCGGAACATCTGCAACATATCCGTCACGCTGCTCGTGTCCCAGCCACCGATGTCCCCGTTGAACGCTACGGCATTGTAGAACATAGACTCCATGCCCGTCACGCTGCCCGTGTTCCAACCACCGATGTTCTGGTTGAACACATCGGCATTGTAGAACATACCACTCATGTTCGTCACGCTGCTCGTGTCCCAGCCACCGATGTTCTGGTTGAACACTGCGGCATCGTAGAACATATACGACATATCCGTCACGCTGCCCGTGTCCCAGCCACCGATGTCCTGGTTGAACGCTACGGCATTGAAGAACATAGTCCCCATGTCCGTCACGCTGCCCGTGTCCCAGCCACCGATGTTCTGGTTGAACACTGCGGCACCGCGGAACATCTGCGACATACTCGTCACGCTGCTCGTGTCCCAGCCACCAATGTTCTGGTTGAACGCTAGGGCACTGTTGAACATATACGACATATCCGTCACGCTGCTCGTGTCCCAGCCACCGATGTCCTGGTTGAACGTACTGTTTCCTTGGAATGTGCTGTTTGCACTGATCGCGTTCGAGGTATCCAGGCCCGTGATGTCGGGGGTATTCAACGGATCCTTGAACAGGTCATCCAGTGTTGTTTCATTTGCCGCAGCAGGATTCGTGTTCCCTATCGCGTTAGTAAATGATCCCGCATTCACATCGACCGCGATGTTCGTGAAGGGTGTTGCCACACCCGCCATGGGCGTTACCGCCAGTGTATACTCCAGCGTATTCACCTGTGTCAACGGGCCGGCGGCTGTTCCGTTCGAGATCACGATATCGGACAGCTCGAAACCCACAGGCGCCTCACTGAACGTGAACGTAATCGTTCCCGT
>JAKSCY010000193.1 GCA_022360355.1 Chlorobiales bacterium | reverse complement strand
GGTTGATGCGCTTGCTCGCCGTACAGCGCTCCCGAAGAGGTGAACACCACGCGGCGAACGCCTGTATCGCGCACGGCTTCCATGACGGCCACCGTGCCGCCGACATTCACATCGTTATAGTCGCCCGGATAGTGGACTGATTCAGGAACACGCACCCGGGCAGCCAGATGGTATACACAGTCCACACCCTGAAGCAGCGTCCAGAGCTTGGGCACATCTTTTACGTCACCGCGGGTAAAGAGTACCTCGGGACGCAGTCGCCTGGGATCCCCGGCGGTAAGGTCATCCAGGACCAATACGGCATGCCCATCGGCTACCAACCGGTTGGCCAGCGCCGATCCCAAGAATCCTGCGCCGCCGGTGATCAATACGCGCATGGTTTTGACCTCTGTGTGTTTGAAACGTGGGCTGGGCGGCAGGCTATGCTGCCAGGGCTCACCCAGCAGGAAATCAGGCCAAGTATAGCACCGCTGACCCGATTTGCCAAACCACGGCCCGGCGCGGGTCACCGCAGATGCAGCCGGTGCGCTGTGCGGTCTGCCAGGCCAAAGATAGCGTCTTTGAACTCAATTTCCACCAACCATCGAACGATTACCCCGAACAAAGGCTAGCCCGACTGGCCAGCCTATGGTATAATGGGCCGGCCCCACCGCCAAGGCTGGGGGCCTCTGGAAAGGGCACCTATGAAGGATCTGAAAGTATGGCTTGGGCCGATGCGCGTCGACTTTTTGTACCTGGACGTGGCCTGCGTCTTTTTGGGGACAGGCGCCGCCGTCTGGACCCATGGCCACATCAATGCGTTTTACCTCATCCTCGCCTTTGTCGGGGCTGTCTGTGCCCATATTGGTGTCAATACACTGAACGAGTATTTCGACTTTAAGAGTGGACTGGATTTGGCGAGTGAGCGGACTCCGTTCAGCGGTGGTAGCGGAACTCTGGTGGATAGGCCCGACATGGCCCCGACCGTGCTCCGCATCGCCATCGCGAGCCTGGCTATCACCTCCCTGATCGGGGTCTACTTTCTGGTAGTTCGCGGGTGGGCCATTCTGCCCTTGGGCCTGCTCGGCCTCCTGGTGATCGTGGTGTATACGAGCTGGATCACGCACCAGCCCCTCATCTCGCTGATCGTCACCGGATTGGGGTTTGGGCTGCTCATGGTTATGGGT
>JAKSCY010000822.1 GCA_022360355.1 Chlorobiales bacterium | reverse complement strand
CGAGAACAGCTCTCCCATTCTGATAAACTTCATGATTTCGTCGGCGGCTGAAATTTTTTTGTTCAGAGCGACATCAAGGCCGATCGTGGATGCCAGAACCAGATAGTCTTCTTTTTTTACCAGAGCGATGGTTTTTCCTACTGTTGCACTGGCATCCACGTTGGTTCTGTTCATTATATGTTTGGCCAGCAGGCAGCTGATAATGTTCGTTTCATTGTTGCCTGTGGTTGCAATGAAGCTGTCCATTTCCATCAGCCCGCCAAGTACCATGACATTGACGTCTGTTCCGTCGCCGAGAAGTACGTCGGTGTTTTTCAGCGTGGAGGCAAGCTCTTCGGCATGCTCCTTGTCATTTTCTATGAGGGTTATTTTTACGGCTTTGCCGAGCAGCTCGGCTACTCGTGCTCCAACCATGCCGCCCCCGACGATCATGACCTTGTGAATGCTCTGTTCACGAACGTTCATGAGATTCATCAGCCGCGGCAGGTTCTTTCCGTTCAGCATGATGAATACCTGATCGTTTGTAAGAATCGTATCACCCTCGCCTGGAATAATGGTGGCGATGCCTCGTGCAACGGCAACGATCTTGAACTGGAAATCATTGTGCATGAAGGCGATCTCTTTCAGTGTTTTGTTGACCATCGGGCTATCCTGGCTGACGCGCATTGCGACAACCTTCATTTCGCCTTCACCGATGTCGACAACGTCGTTTGCCGATGCTCTCATAACAAGGCGCGCCATTTCCTGCGCGACCAGCTCTTCCGGATGAATGACCAGATCGATCTTGAAGTCGTTTTTGTTGAGAAACGAGTTTTCATAACCGTATTCAGGGGACCGGACGCGGGCTACCTTGCGAGGGATTCCAAAGCGGTCTGCTATGATTGAAGCGATCATATTGACCGAGTCCTCATTGGTTACCGCAATCAGCAAGTCCATGGTTTCGGCTTTTGCCCTCGTCCAGCAGGCCAGTTCCATGGCATTGCCTTCTATGATTTTCGCGTCGATCTTGTCGTTAACGCTGCTGATCAGTTGAGGGTTCGATTCTATTACCGTAACACCATATCCGTCATGAACAAGACGCTGTGTCAGATGGAGTCCTACTCCCCCCAGGCCAATTACCAGTATATTTTTAACACTCATTCTTTTTTGCTCGGATAATAATTCCCAACAAAATGATAGAAAAATAATCTACAAAAAATAAAACCCGCGAGTAAGTTTAACGGTTTTCCCCAAGGGCATGCCGGGATTACAAGGCGGATCACTGTCGGTATGGATATGCATCGTTGAACTTACATGCGCTGCTGTTTCCAGTTCGGGTGCGTCCTTGAAGAGGTGCGGATTACCTGGTAGACGAAGTTCTTTTCATCGTCGGGGCCGAACGGTTTCTGACCGAAAATTTCGTTATCACCGACATAGAATTCTTCATGGATATGGAAATTGTTGAACGCGGAGCGGTATTGTTCCACCCACTGTTTCCCGCAGAAACTATAGTGTTTCAACGGATCGATGTAGTTCACCGGACGGAGGATGAAATTTCCCCTGATTTCTTCGGCGGCTTCTCCTTCCATGCGGACTGGACCGAGCGCGACGTAGCTCCGACTTTTGGGATCGAACCACCGTTTGTTCTGCAGCAGAATGGGGCGGGTGGTAAATCCGAAATTCAGCTCATCAGGATTGTCGGGATTGTCGAGACCTCCCATCGCATACACTTTATCGTTCCAGCTTTCGTTCCATGAAATCACCATTTCCGAAGGCCTGTCCTTGCAGCGCTTTTTAATTTTGTGGCTGTGTTCCGACCGCCAGGCGGCAGCACGGACAAATGCAAGAACGCTTCCGCGAAGCGATCCTCCATAACGCTCTGCCAGGGCAGCCTGTTCCGGATAAGCCTGACGTTTCGGAATTTCAACCAGCGTTACCCATGTCCACTCGACTGCGGAGAAATCATGCGGATCGAGAAACGCCTTGATGGTGACATGATAGTAGGTTTTTCCGTTTGCTTCCCGTTCGAGCGGGAACAGAAGCATTATCCCGAAAGTTACAACCAGAAGTGAGCGGCGAAGAAGCGTTATGACTGGCGTCGGCATGGAGCAGGTTGCTGTGTTGGTTTTCCTTGAAAAGGCTTTTTGAAAAAGCTACGGTTTTTCCCCTGAAAACCAGCATAAGGAGGTGGGGAAGCATGCAGAAGCTTCCTGTATCCTGCGTGGGGAATCAGGTTCCTGCATCGCAGGAATGTACAGAAGTGTTAGAATAGAGGAAAGTGCGAGGTCTTTGCCGTTCCTGCAGTTGATTACTTACTGTCCTTGGCAGTTTCTTCAATTGTCGAGCCGACGGATTCCACGTCTCTCCCCACACCCTCAATGGTGTTGCAGGATGACAACAGGGCAAGAAAGAGAAAAATATTCAGGGCGGCAATAATTTGCTTCATCATGGTACACTCTGTTTGTTTTCTGAGTGAGCGTTGTATTAGCAGGATGTTCAGGCTGGAAATTTAGGCAACCTGCATGAATAAAGCAATGGTTCTGGAAACGTTTTCGGTCTTGGTCAGAACGATGAATATGACGAGAGAACACGTATGAAAAAACTTCTCCGGTAATTGCCTGTGTCCCCCTGGCAAGATCTTTCAGGATTTTGAGATATTTCGGTTCACCTATGGCCGTAACGGTGCCGTTTGCCTGAATAACCTCCGAAGGTTTTGGGCCGGGATGTACTTCTCCGATGGGCAGCTTGTACCCTACAACGTTGATCTGGAGATAGTTATGGTTAGCGGTGTATCAGGATATTGCCAACGTTCATGCAGGCTGTATCTTACCGAAGTCTTTCGAAATGCTTCGGAACATCTTGTCGGTTGCACTTTGCATGATAAAAGACATTCCGGCATTGGTCATGCTTCTGATAACCCGCTCCGGGATGATTCTGAATGCAGGATAAAGGGTGAACTTGACGTTGATTTTCAGGTCGAGATCGACCTTTGTCAACGATGTTTTGTGTGGATGCACATGCATTTCGGCGAATGCCCGGCCTTCAAAAACGTAATTTTTCGGGTCGTCGATCGTTTTTTCGCTGGGATGGTGTTTCCAGATGATTTTTCTTCCTATGGTGTTGTCCTGGATAACCTCTTCAGGAATATCATCCGGGTCCACATCTTCGTACTCTTCGGGCAGAACAACCAGGATTTCCTGGTTTTCTTCAATGAAAAAGATTACATCAAAGGGATTGTTCTGGGGATCGGTAACCCGGAAATGCCACTTGTAGATATTGTCAATATCCGTTTTTTCCACCTGGTGGCAAAAAGGGTTGAACTCGAGGATTTTTTTGTGATTCGAGAGGTAGTCGACGGTTTCGTCAAAATCTCCATGAAATATCCATTCACCTTTGCTCTTTCCTGTAGCTTTGATTTCCATATTCTTCTGCATCACATTCTGGTTCTGCTGGTTTTGATTTATTGATGTTCTTCCTGCAGGCGCACGGTCTGGTCATGGAGCTTGAGCGCTTCTATGATTTCATCCAGGCTGCCTTCGAGTATCTGAGGCAGGGCGTGGCTGGTAAAACCGATGCGATGATCGGTGACCCTTGACTGTGGGAAGTTGTAGGTACGGATTTTGGCACTGCGATCTCCCGTTGCCACCATTGACCTGCGCAGGTCGGCACGTTGCTTGTTTTTCTCGGCAAGCTGTATGTCATAGAGTTTTGCCCGCAGCATTTTCAGCGACCGTTCGCGGTTCTGCAACTGTGAGCGTTCCTCCTGGCAGGCAACGACAATGCCGCTTGGGATGTGCGTTATTCGAACCGCAGTCTCGACCTTGTTGACATTCTGACCGCCCTTTCCTCCGCTTCGGAACGTGTCCATCTGCAGATCTTCCTTGCGGATATCGATATCGACCTCCTCGGCTTCGGGAAGTACCGCGACGCTTGCCGCAGAGGTGTGGATTCTTCCCTGGGTTTCAGTTTCAGGTACCCTCTGGACACGGTGAACGCCGCTTTCGAACTTCATGGTTCCGTATACGTCATGACCGCTGATGCTGAGCACGGCTTCCTTGCACGCGCCCGGTATGCTTGCTTCACTGAACCCCATTACCTCGTATTTCCAGCCTTTCCGTTCGGCAAATCTCTGGTACATTCTCAGCAGATCAGTAGCGAACAACGCGGCTTCATCACCGCCGGTACCTGCCCGGATCTCGATAATGACGTTTCTGGAGTCGGCTTCATCCTTCGGCAGAAGAAGCAGCTTCAGTTGCTGTTCCAGCTCCGGTTCCTGTGCCTGCAGTTCTTCAAGTTCAGCCTGTGCAAGTGCTTTCATGTCAGGATCTTTCTCCTGCTTCATCATCTGGCGCATCTCTTCGAGCTGCAGTTTGTTGGACTTGTATCGGTCGTATGCCTGAACAACATCTGTAAGGTCGCTGTACTCCTTGTTGAGCTTCCTGAAGCGTTTCTGGTCAGCAATGACTTCAGGATCGGAAAGCTGTTCTTCGAGCCGGAGGTACTTGTCCTTTATAGATTCAAGTTTATCGAGCATAGTCTGGTTCCCAACCCTTCTTCCTGGTGAGCATCAGGGGTTGATCAGGTCATTAATGATAAAGAATAAAAAGAGCGTCAGGAGAAGTGCCATACCGATCTGTTGAATCCTCATTTTCAACTGAAAAGGGATTTCACGACCTATGATGCCTTCTATGGCATTAAGGACGAACTGGCCTCCATCCAGGGCAGGGATTGGAAGAATGTTGATGAACGCAAGTGAAATCGACAGGAGCGCAAGGAAGTAGAGGAAGCTGCTCAGACCCTGTTCGGCGCTCTGGTTGGCTATCCTTGCAATCTTGATCGGTCCGCCCAGGGATTTGCGGAAATCTTCCTGGCCGGTGAGAATTTTTCCAAACCCTTTTATGGTTGTGATGGTCAGGTTCCATGTTTGTTCCAGCCCGTAGACTGTTGCGTCAGCCGGATTGAGGCGTCTATGATCTATGACAAGCGTCTGTTTCAAAGCTATGCCGATTTTCCCTGTGGATGCAGGAACAATCTCTGAAACGGTTAACGTGCCGAATTCTCTGATTTTCGAAACATCAATTGTTTCGCCGGCGGTGGGCGGTGCAAGGTACTTCCATGCAACCGAGATGGATGTGCCCGGGTTGGCAGAGATGATGTCGACAACTTCTGTCCAGTCATGGACCTGCTTGCCATTGATTGCGGTGATGAGGGCTCCCGGTTTCAATCCTGCTTTGTCGGCGGGCTGGTTGTCTAATACCTGATCGATCACCGGAGCCATCAGGGGGCGCATACCCAGAGCCTGGTTTTCGTTGATCCGGGTAAGAATATCCGCGGGGGCCTGCAGTGTTTTCCGCCCGTCGTTGCGTATTATCGTATAGTTAAGGGTCTGACCCGCAAAATTTTCCGGAGCCAGTACTTCTTCCCAGTATTGTACAGGATTGCCGTTTACGGCAACGAAGCGGTCACCGGTCTGCATACCCATTGATGCGTAAACCGATCCTGCTTCAACATAGGCGGGATTGACCACGGAGGTTCTATTTTCTCCGAAAACAGAAGCCATGCCGATAAATATGGCGGCTGCAAGAAGCATGTTCATTGCTACCCCGCCGGCAAGCACAATAAGGCGCTGCCAGACAGGTTTTGCTCTGAATTCCCAGGGTTGGGGTGCTGTTTGATGGTGCCCAGTATCGAGACTTTCATCAACCATGCCTGCAATTTTTACATAACCGCCCAGCGGAAAAACGCCGATACCGTATTCGGTATCTCCGATTTTCTTTTTCCAGAAGCGAAGATTGTAAAAATCAAATCCGATATAAAACTTGTCGACACGCATGCCGAACAGTTTGGCTGTAAGGAAGTGCCCCAGCTCGTGCGCGGTAACAAGGATGAAAATCGCTACAATAAAGTAGAATGTCGTACTTAAAAAGTCCATAATCTGCTCTGTTTCCTTCAAAACACGCTACCCGGAAAGCAGCCTTGAAGCTGCTTCCGGGACGTCGGTTACTATATAGGTCTTCTAATATTCTATTTCGTCATCTCCCCGGCCGTATCACGGGCCCATCTGTCGGCAGCCAGATATTCATCCAAGCTGGATGGTGCGAAAGATTCATGCGCCTGCATGGTTCTGTCGACGATAGCCGGTATGTCGGCAAAGCTTATTTTTTTATCGAGGAACGCTGCAACTGCGATCTCGTTTGCAGCATTGAGTACGGCAGGGAATGTCCGACCGGCCTCGAGTGCCTCGAATGCCAGGCGAAGCGCGGGGAACCTTTCCATGTCCGGTTCCTCGAAGGTCAGTGTCCCGATCTGCGTCAGATCGAGCTTTTTTATGCCGCTTTCGCATCGTTCAGGCCAGGCTATCGCATAAGCAATCGGGGCGCGCATGTCGGGAGCCCCGAGCTGTGCCATGACGCATCCGTCGATATATTCGACCATCGAGTGGATAATGCTCTGCGGATGAACAACAACTCCGATTTTTTCTGCAGGCATATTGAACAGCCAGTGAGCCTCGATGACTTCAAGGCCTTTGTTCATGAGCGTCGCGGAATCAATGGTGATTTTTGCCCCCATTGACCACTGCGGGTGTTTCAGGGCTTTTTCCGGCCCGACATGTTGCAATTCCTCGGCTGGTGTTTTTCTGAAAGGGCCGCCCGAAGCGGTCAGAATGATGCGTTCAATATCTTCCGGCCTGTGCCCTGTGAGTGATTGAAAAATTGCTGAATGTTCGCTGTCGACAGGAAGGAGTGTCACCCGATGTTGCTTTACAAGGTCCGAGACAAGCTGCCCGGCGACAACCAGTGTCTCTTTGTTTGCCAGTGCGATATCCTTGCCCGCCTTGATGGCGCTCACAGTCGGCACAAGGCCCGCAGCGCCGACAATAGCTGAAACAACCATCTCCGAACCTTCTGCAGATGCGACAATCGCAGCCCCCTCTATTCCCCAATGTATTTCGGGCTGTTCCGGACCAAGCAGTTCACGCAGTTGTCCTGCTGATTTTTCGTCCCTGACGGAGACGATACCGGGTTTGAATTCCCTGATCTGCTCCGCGAGCAGGTTAACGTCATGGCCCTCAGCAAGGCCGGTCACGTTAAATCTTTCCGGGTGTTGACGGACAACGTCAAGTGTGCTCAATCCGATTGATCCGGTGCTGCCGAGGATGGATAATGACTTCATGTTTTTTTGCCAACAAATTATTTACGTCACGGAGTTTCCGGCCTGAATTTATGCTTTTTCAGCACGGCTTACAAATTCCGGAACAGCCGAGATCGCTCCGGGTCTGAAAAAAGTTTTGATCATGAGTGAAAAAAGTAGTATACTATCGTCCCTTTGCTATGGGTCTCTAGCTCAGTTGGTTAGAGCGACTGGTTTACACCCAGTAGGTCGGGGGTTCGACTCCCTCGGGACCCACACACTCCCTCTTATTAATGCTTGGCTGGTCAGAATTCTTGTTCCGGTACAGTAATCCTTGCCTGGCAGGTTATCAAAGGTCATTACTACAGGAATCACATCAGAACGGTAAAGTCAGTTCGGGAATAATCCGGCTGTTGTTCAGCGACGGTCACCGAGGAAACCTTTGAGGCAGGCGGTCCGGTCTTCACTTCGTCAAGAAGTTCATTGACAAGCCCTGCCGGTCCTTGTGCGTCGATCTCAACACTCCCTCCCGGTAGATTTCTGACCCAGCCCTTCAAGCCAAGACGGGAGGCTGAACGCTCGATGAACATTCTGAACCCCACTCCCTGAACCAGCCCTTTGACGGTGACAAGAACTCTTTTTTCCATAACCCTCAGCCTTCCCCTGAGTTCTTGCTCTGCCTGATTTTCTCGACTGCGGCCTCAAGAGTGCGCAGTTCTTCCTCATTGACAGTTTGCGTGCCGTTTTTTCCCTGGACTTCTTCGGTATCTGTTCCTTTTTCCCCGCACTCTTCCGACATGTCATGAGTCAGGCTTCCCTCCGGTCTTCTGCCAAGGATTTCCTCGATCTTGCAGTAGTGCAGTACTTCCTTGTCAAGCAGTTCCTGTGCAAGCTTTTCCAGCTTGTCGCGGTGCATCGTGAGTATCTCCCGTACCTGCTCTTGCGCCTGATCGATTAATGAGTGAACCTCTTCGTCGATAAGGCGTGCTGTGTGCTCGCTGTACTTTTTATCCACGCCGGGTCCCCCGTAATAGGGGTTGTTGCTTTCGTAATAGGAGACGTTGCCCAGTTTTTCACTCATGCCATAGACAACCACCATGTTGTAGGCTATTTCGGTGACTTTTTCAAGATCATTTTGAGCCCCCGTTGAAATTTCGTCAAAGATGATCTGTTCGGCTATTCTTCCGCCAAGCAGACCGCAGATGCGCGAAAAGAGCTCATGCTTTGTCATCAGGTACCGGTCTTCAAGCGGCAGGTTCAGTGTGTATCCCAATGCGCTCATACCGCGGGGGACAATCGAGATTTTCTGCACGGCATCGTTTTCCGCCATCATCCAGCTGATAATAGCATGTCCCGACTCGTGATAGGCGACTACCTTTTTCTCTTTCGGGTTGATCACCTTGTTCTTCTTTTCGAGACCTGCAACCACCCGCTCGATGGCATCTTCGAAATCCTTCATTTCAATGCTTTGCTTGCCCCGTCTGGAAGCAAGGAGTGCTGCTTCGTTTGCGGCGTTGGCGATTTCAGCGCCTGCAAAGCCCGGGGTCTGAGATGCCAGCATCTTGAGGTTGACGTCCGGTGAGAGCGAGAGATTTTTGGTGTGTACCCTGAAGGTATCAACACGCCCTTTCAAATCGGGCTTGTCTACCATGATCTGACGGTCGAACCTTCCGGGACGAAGGAGTGCGTTGTCCAGTACGTCGGGCCTGTTGGTTGCCGCCATAAGAATAACACCCTTGTCGGTTGCGAAGCCATCCATTTCCACCAGCAACTGGTTGAGGGTATTCTCGCGTTCATCATTGGCGCCCATCATGACCCCTTTGCCTCGGCTGCGGCCTACGGCATCGATCTCGTCGATAAAGATAATACACGGTGCTTTTTCTTTTGCCTGCCGGAAAAGATCACGAACCCGTGCGGCACCCACACCGACAAACATTTCCACGAAGTCCGAGCCACTGATGCTGAAAAACGGTACATCAGCCTCACCTGCAACGGCTTTTGCAAGGAGGGTCTTGCCTGTTCCGGGAGGGCCTACGAGCAGAACGCCTTTCGGCAGCTTGCCGCCGAGCTTTGTATACTTTTTCGGGTCTTTGAGGAAGTCTACAACTTCCATGACCTCGGCTTTGGCTTCGTCAAGTCCCGCGACATCCTTGAAGGTTATCCGGGTATGCTCGTCGAGGTTTTCATAGAGCGCTGCCTTGTTCTTGCTGATATTCATGAACTGCGAACCCGGCCCGCCAAGACGGCGGAACACGAAAAAGTAGATCCCGATCAGCAGTGCAAACGGAAGTATCCATTGCAGCAGTTCGCCGATCCAGGTGTTGCCGGGAACGCCCTGATAACTGATCCCCTTTGTTTCGAGGAGTTCGACAAGCTCTTCATCCCGAACGGGAATAACATAGACTTCTCTGGATTCGGCAGAGGATTTGGAAAGGATCGATTTACCGCCGTCGCCATCCGTGGTCTTTGTCGGGACAACTCCGGGTTTCAGGGTGACGTAAATGCGCTCGGGAGCGATCTTGACTGATTCTATCTTGTTTTCTTCTATGTATTTACGGAATACGCTGTAAGCGATTTCTTCAGAAGAGCCGGACCAGAAGAATGCAAGCTGAAGCCCGATGAGTATCAGGACAATGACGATATAGTAAACCAGTGAGAATTTCGGTTTTTTGTCATTGTTCTCAGGATCGTTTTTATAAGGATTCTGTGGTTTGAACAGGTTGTTTGGCATCTATTCGTAAAAGAGTTGGCAAGTATGTTCAGATAATATATAACAGTATTGAACAGGAATTATAAAGAGTATTTCTAAAAACAAAACTTAAATGCTTTGCGGCCTCTATAAGTTTCAGGTCCGGGGATCAGGGCATTTCTCCCGTAGCGAATGGTCTTCCCTGTTTGTGATTTTGCTATCTATTGTTGGAATTGTTAAGATGGATGTGCAATGAGGGGTGGCTTTGCAACTTAAAGATAAATACTGTAAGTAAAAGCTATGAATATATCCATGAATGCTGCTCGAAACAAGGTCAATGAACAGATTTCAGCCAAGAAATCCCTGTTGTGTGTCGGTCTCGACAGCGATATGGCAAAAATTCCGAAAGTGTTCCGGGCTATGAAGCAGCCTGTGCTGGAGTTTAACCGGTCTGTAATCACGGCCACACGGGAGCATGCAGTGGCATACAAGATCAACACGGCATTTTATGAGGCCAGAGGGATTGAAGGGCTTCAGGATATGCAGAGTACACTGGAGAGTCTTCCGTGTGAAAGTTTGTCTATTGCCGATGCAAAACGGGCTGATATCGGGAACACCAGTAAAAAATATGCTCAGGCTTTTTTCGATCATTGGGGGTTCGATGCCCTTACGGTAGCTCCGTATATGGGATATGATTCCCTTGAGCCTTTTTTTGACTATGACCAGAAACTGATTTTTGTGCTTTGCCTGACTTCAAATCCGGGGTCCGCCGATTTTGAGGAAAAACAGTTGCAGTCAGGGGCTGCACTTTACGAGACTGTTCTCGGAAAAGTACAGGATTGGGAAAGGAACGGAAATGCCGGGATAGTGGTAGGAGCAACGAAAGCGAGGCGGCTCGGGGATATCCGCAAGGCTGCGCCCGGGCTGTTTTTCCTTATCCCGGGTGTCGGAGCGCAGGGTGGTTCGTTGCAGGAATCGGCAACTCTCGGTGTAGATGGAAACCGGCAGGGGGCACTTATCAATGTCAGCAGAGGGATCATCTATCCGGAGGGAGACTTTGATTCTGCCGAAGCATTTGAAGATGAGGTCAGGCTGCGGGCAGCCAAACTTCACGATGAAATGCAGCGTATCTTTTAAGCAGGTTTTTTGTATACTAACCGGTAGCGCAGCTTTACCCCAATTGGGACATAATCGTCTTCATAAACGCTGGTTTTCATGTGTGGAATAGTTGGATATATTGGTTCCAGAGACGCTGCTGAACTGCTGCTGAACGGACTGCAGCGCCTTGAGTATCGTGGTTACGATTCTGCGGGAATCGCCGTGTTGAACGGCGGGTTGACGGTGCATAAACAGAAAGGGAGCGTCGGTGAACTGAGAGAAACGCTCGAGAAATCAGAGGCGCACATGCAGGGTGCGACCATCGGTATCGGTCATACCCGCTGGGCGACTCACGGAGCTCCGTGTGACAGTAATGCCCATCCGCATATGAACTCCGACGGTACGATCGCCCTTATACATAACGGTATCATCGAGAACTACTCGGTTCTTAAGAAGGACCTGATCTCCAAAGGGTACGAGTTTAAAAGCGATACCGATTCGGAAGTTCTTGTTCACCTTATCGACAACATCTGGTCCGAAAAGCCGGAAATTGGTTTTGAAGCAGCCGTGCGTGCGGCTCTCTATCATGTCGAGGGCGCTTACGGGCTTTGCATCATATCCCTGCGCGAACCTGACAAGGTTGTCGTCGCCCGCAAGGGCAGCCCACTGGTTATCGGCATCGGTGATGGGGAATATTTTATCGCTTCGGATGGTGCTCCCATTGTCGAGCATACCAAGAAGGTGGTATACCTGTCCGACGGTGAAATGGCAATCGTCAAAAGAGATGCCTATACGATCAAGACTATCGAAAATATCGAGCAGGACAAGCATGTCAGCGAAATAGATTTCGATATCACCGAAATCGAGAAAGGGGGTTTTGAGCATTTCATGCTCAAGGAGATCTTCGAGCAGCCGACGGTGTTGCAGGATGTTATGCGTGGGCGTGTCAGGCTCGAGGAAGGGCAGGTTCGTCTGGGAGGCATAGAGGATTATCTTGATCGCCTCAAGCTGTCGAGCAGGGTCATTATCTGTGCCTGCGGGACAAGCTGGCATGCAGGGCTGATAGGGGAATATCTTATCGAAGAGTTTGCCCGGATTCCCGTTGAAGTCGATTACGCTTCGGAGTTTCGTTACCGGAACCCGGTGATTACAAAGGATGATGTCGTTATTGTTATTTCGCAGTCCGGCGAAACTGCAGATACGCTTGCAGCGTTGCGTCTTGCCAGGGAGAAGGGGGCTCTGGTGATGGGTATCTGCAATGTTGTCGGTTCGACCATAGCCCGTGAAACACTTTGTGGTATTTATACCCATGCCGGTCCCGAGATCGGTGTTGCTTCAACAAAGGCGTTTACTGCCCAGGTGACGGTGCTGTACCTTCTGGCACTGACGCTCAGCAAGGGCCGCACCATGTCCCGTGATGAACTCAAGCTTTACCTGAAAGAGCTTAGCGGTGTGCCGGGGAAAGTGGAGCGTATCCTGAAACAAAACAGCATGATTCTGCAGATTGCCGAGAACTATAAAGATGCGCGGAACTGCCTCTACCTTGGCCGGGGTTACAATTTTCCCGTTGCACTTGAAGGTGCCCTGAAACTCAAGGAGATTTCATACATTCACGCCGAGGGGTATCCGGCAGCGGAAATGAAGCATGGCCCTATCGCGCTTATCGATGAGGATATGCCTGTTATTTTTATCGCAACCCGGGATAACTCGTATGCCAAGGTTCTCAGCAATATCGAGGAGGTTCGAAGCCGCAAGGGCAAGGTGATCGCTATCGCCAATGAAGGAGACGAGGAGGTCGACCGGCTTGCCGACCATGTTATCTATATCCCTGCTGCATCAGCTCCTGTAGCTCCCTTGCTTTCGGCTATTCCGCTGCAGCTCCTCGCTTATCACATCGCTACGCTGAGAGGATGCAACGTTGACCGCCCGAGAAACCTCGCCAAATCGGTAACAGTCGAGTAGCATAAAGGTCAAAAGGTAAAAGTCCCCCCTGCTTGTTGAGCCTGGGAATTATTATCAGGACATGGCGGTTTGTGAACAAGTACAGTCAGATACATGTCTTAAGGAATCTTCTCACCGCAAAAACGAGGTTCGCCATGGAAGGTCATGTTGTCATTACCGGTGCAACGGGAGTTATCGGCTCTGAGCTTGCACATCAACTGATTGCAGAAGGAGAAGAGGTCGTTGTTTTTTCACGTTTTTCCCAAAGCGCGTCATCAAAGCTCCCTGGTGCAGCAGCGTATGTAACCTGGAACTACAATGACGCCGACGGAAGATGGGCTCAGTACATCAGCGGTGCGAAAGCGGTGGTTCATCTGGCCGGAAAACCTCTGCTTCAGGGCCGCTGGACAGAGGGGCACAAGGTTGAGTGTTATAACTCGCGCGTCGTGGGTACGAAAAATCTTGTCAAAGCAATTAACGCCGCTGAAAGAAAACCGGGAGTATTCCTTTCGGCTTCGGCAATAGGTTACTATGGGGCCTTTGAGAACTGCGACGATACGGATGAACTGGATGAAAAAGCAGATGCAGGTGATGATTTTCTCGCAAAGATATGTATTGACTGGGAGAACGCTGCCAGGGAAGTTGCTGATAGCGTACGGTTGGTGTTGCTGAGAACTGGTATTGTGCTTTCAACCAGAGGAGGAATGCTGCAGCAGATGCTGTTTCCCTTCAACCTTTTCCTTGGCGGCCCGGTTGGTTCAGGAAGCCAGTGTATTTCCTGGATTCATATCGATGACGAAGTTGCGGTTATTCGTAAAGCATTAGAGGACTCCTCCTTCAAAGGTCCGGTAAACCTTGTTGGTCCCCGGCCTGTTTCGATGAAAGAATTCGCCGAAGATCTCGGCGCCGTGTTGACCAGGCCGTCACTGGTTCCTGTACCAAAGTTCGCCTTGCAGATTCTCATGGGTGAAGGGGCGGAGTATGCCGCCAAGGGGCAGAAAGTGATTCCCTCTTTTCTGAACGAGCACGATTACCGCTTTGCTCACCCGTCGCTTCGTGAAGCACTTGCGGATCTTGTCGAGCACAACAAGTAAGAGGCCGGGCAGGTGAGGAAAGTGACGATTTGTTTCCGGTAAGAAGTAACAACACAAAAAAGGAGCATACATGGGAACCAGAGGTCGTGAAATAGTTGGAGAGCATCTTGACCGGGTGCTTGAGCTGTTGAACAGGGCTTTTGCCGACGAATGGCTGGCTTATTACCAATATTGGATTGGCGCAAAGGTTGTGGAAGGACCGATGAAGGATGCCGTGATTGCAGAGCTTATGCAGCATGCAGCAGATGAGCTTCGTCATGCCGATATGGTCAGCAACCGTATCATTCAGCTTGGGGGAACACCGCTCACAACACCGGAAAAATGGTTCGAGTGGACAAACTGCGGTTATGACGCACCGGACAACCCGTTTGTCGAGAAGATTCTTGAGCAGAACATTTCAGGGGAACAGTGTGCCATTTCCACCTATAACAGCATTATTGAAGAGATCGGCTTGAAAGACCCTGTAACCTACAATATTGCTGTACAGATTCTGGAAGACGAGGTTGAGCATGAAGAGGACTTGCAGTCTCTTCTGGAAGATCTCGGTGTTATACTTAAGAAATAAGAAGAGTTGCTCCATTCGGAATTTCTTTTCAACCTGCAGCAACTGGGGATTTCCTGATGAAGGTTTTGTCAGTTGCTTTTTTTGTCCCATCAATGACGGATATTTTTGATACCCCGATACCCATCAATGTCGTTGCGACAGCCATTGCTTTCATCATGTATGCGTTTTTGCAGGTGGCCACGTCAAAAAGCCTCAAGCGCTATATCAGAAAGGAGCATTTTCCTGATCAGCGTGTGATTTATATCAAGAAGTTTTTCCGGGTATTTTACGTAACAACATTGCTGACCTCGCTGGTGCTTATCTGGGGGATCGACCTTCGGGCCGCGCTTGTTATCCTCTCCTCTATGTTCGCGGTTGTCGGTATCGGGCTTTTTGCCAGCTGGTCCATCCTGAGCAATATTACAGCCTCGTTCGTAATATTTTTTGCCGCTCCCTACAAAATTGGCGATACCATCAGG